>NZ_LZXX01000101.1:98102-98332 GCF_001729305.1 Burkholderia sp. A2
CGGCCGCGCTCGCCGCGCGCACCCGTACGCCCGAAGCATTCGACGCGATCGATGGCGCGGTGCGCGCGATGGCCGCCGCGCGCAACGTCGACGAATGGGTGCGCGCCGACCTGCACTTTCACCTGAGCGTGCTGGAGGCCGGCGGCAACGAGTTGCTGGTGCCGCTCGGCGCGCTGATCGATCGCACGCTCGAGGCGCAACTGCAATTGAATGCGCGCCGGGCGGACGTG
>NZ_LZXX01000102.1:0-28451 GCF_001729305.1 Burkholderia sp. A2
TCGTGTGTGATACACACAACTCAAAATTACTGCTTCTTCCAAGATTGGTTCTGTTGGCCACGCCAGCAGAACAACCCTCTTTGCCTGATGACCATAGCGAGTCGGTCCCACCCCTTCCCATCCCGAACAGGACCGTGAAACGACTCTACGCCGATGATAGTGCGGATTCCCGTGTGAAAGTAGGTAATCGTCAGGCTCCCTTCAAGCCAGAAACCCCCGCCCGAACAGGCGGGGGTTTTTGCATTGGCGCGGCGGAAATGTGCACGATGCCCGGCATGGGCTGCAGCACGTCCTGAAAGGCTATGCGGCAGCGGACCCGAGTGACCGGCCCCCTGCAGTTCAGAACAATCCTCGCTTGTCACAGTTACTAACGGTATGGAGCATCGAGTACCGAGCTTCCAGACGGATAGTGACTTGCGGCGCTCACCATCGACAATGCGCTGATCACATCGGCGTGATGATGAGTCGCTTGTCCTCGACGGTGATCCGGACACGTTCTCCAGCCTCGAATCCCGCGTCCTCAAGCCATACTCCAGCCAATTTGATCCACGGGTAATACGTCGTGTTCAGTTTCCGGTGCGCTCTGATAGCACGGAGGACCCTAGACAAGGAATGATGACGTGCTGACTCTTGGACGGTGACGAAGCGTTCCGTTACGACAGGGCGTGACTTATGATTGGCGTTAGCCATTTCCGACTCCGGTGTTGAGTTGGTTGTGGTCAGCGGGTCGTATGGGTGGCAGCCCATGCGGCCCGCGCTTTTTGCGATGATGCCATTTGAGTCTACCTAACTGGGCATCTCGAAATATGGAAAATTCGGAGGATGGCCAAACGGCATAGTTAGAGAAGGAGTTCGCTGCATCTTGCAATCCAACCAATTGGAGTTCGCTGACCTGGTGTCGATGGATGAGCCCCAGGGTGTCAGGCTCGTAGTCCCCGGCATCAGAGCGACCGTTCTGCTCGGTATCGGCCATCGCGCCGGTAGCGTCAGTTCTCAGAGCTCAGAGTCTTCGAGCGGGAAGGGGCGCGTCGAACCAACATGACTCTCGGCGCCAGTCCTTCGGACGTCCGATTGCCGCTAAATGCGATCTCGTCCGTTGGTAGCTTCGTTCCTTTCTTGTTGAACAAGATGTGGCCTTCAGTTTGTGCATGCAGGATAAGAGCTCTTTCAATGACCTTGATTTGCTTTTTTGCTCTCTCGCGCGACTTGGTGTCGACGCCACAATAAATCAGAAATCGCTTTCCATTGGGAGCGCGCTCGATTGCACGCATAAGCGACAATGAATTCAAGTGCGATTTGATACGGCCACGGATCGAGAGAGTTTCGCCTATGTAAATAGGTGCGACATTTTTTCCATACGCCCGCCCAAAAATATAAACTCCGGGATGCGTTGGAAGTTGGGCAAGATCAAGCTCATAGATCAGGCCACCTGACGTGCCTTTTTTGAGGGGGATTGGCTGCGACCATGAGGCTTCGATTTTCATATCCTGTCCTGATATCGTCTCTCGACATTCTCTCTGTTGTAAGGTCTGCTGCGTGCGAACCTGTCCGCATTTCCCGGGATGCGGCAAATAGTATAGTCTCTTCGCCCTGTTCATTTCGTGCGATCCCAACACAATCGGGACGCAGCTGGTTGCAAGACATACCGTACCATTTATAGACTCTTCCGTCGTCCGAAACGAATTCATAGGCGGTCCCTACCTTGGCAAGAATCTGCCGCAGCTCGTCGAACTCGGCTCGTCTGTTTTTCTTGACCTTGAAGCACCGATCGACGGGTAACGAATTGTCCTCAGGAAAACCTTGCTTGCTCTCGCTGACGTTCTGCTGGGCGGCGGTCCGCTCGCTGTGCACAGATATCAATCGACGTTATCGAGATTGCCCAGGGACCGAACTATTGTGGCTTTTTGAGTGACTACTCGCTCTTAACTAATGACACGACATCCCCCCAAGAGACGCTAAGAGGTTCGCCGTAGGCTAGCCCCTGGCTTCTAACGTAAGCATCGATAGAGCGGGGCGAAAGTCGATCAAGCCACTGATCGCGGGCGAGCCATTGAATCTGGACACACCAATAGTTCCCCCGAGGCGCTGGATAGCCTGCCGCAGCCATTCCGGCTTCGGTGATTTCCTCTGCGTCAGAAACGATGCGAGCAAGCGCAACCTCATGTGTTGAGGGACAGTAAAGGAGTAGAAGCTGACTGCTCAGTAAGGTCGCGCCAGGATGAACACCTCCGCGGCGACCTTTAGCTCGAACGTTGTACGACTTACGTCCTCGAATCCAAGTCCAATGTTCGTGGCTTTTTACGAAGCCCAGAAGTACGCTCGCATCGGGGGGCGGTGAAGCGGACGCTTGAGCCGATCGCCGAAGCAGTGATGTGCCATATGTTTCCATCTGCCAGAATCGACCGCGCTCGTGCCTTGTTAGACGCGTTGCGACGTGGTCGAGCACATCGCTGATGAATCGTCGAAGTGCCGATGCGCCGCTTGCGATACCGGTGTCGGTTGGCCGCAGCACGAACGCCCCTAACCCCGGCAGGAGCTCGTGATACTCCGGGTATTTCAGGCCGTCTCCTTCATCATCTCCACCCGGATACAGCACATACGCACCCGCGGTTCGATGTATAGCGTCGCGGTATGCGTGCATCTTTAGTAGATCTTCACGTAGAACACCGCCCCGCTCCAACCGGGTGGGTGACTCCGAGCCAGAGGTGTCCGTTTGTTCGCTATCGGTACCGAAAATTTCTCGAACGAAATCGACTCGATACTTGGCGTCGAAATGAAGCGCGATAGGTTCAAAGGACGAAGGCTCATCATCGGCGGGACTGATCAACAACGAATAGTCCGGGCGCATTGGTCTCGTCCACGACGCGATACTTGCCGTGGCTCGGCGATAGGTTCGATTGAAGCAGAGTTCAATTCGCATACGTCGATCCAAGCGGTCGACGTCTCCGGAAAGAACAGTCTCTACGCCTGTGCGAATGCCAACAGTCAAACCATCTGGTCGAGCTTGTACCAACGGACTCAAATCGAACGCCTGACCCACGAGGTCCGCCACGACTTGCGAAAGCTGAATGAATGCCCAGTACTCGTAAAGCGTCGCGACATCGCGCTGGCCTGCGCCATAGACCTCGGGTGACGATTGCCAAGAGAGACGCGCTGCAAATTCAGTCTCCACGTAGGCCTTGAAGATATCCCGATAGCCTTCGCGTTTCTGGAGTACCTGATCGTCGGCTGGGAATCTTGTGAGTCGCCCAACATCGGTAAACAGGTCGCAGTGCAGCACCTCTTCCAACTGCGACATTACGCCAGAAATTTCGCGTTGCCCGCGGGTCGTCGCGGGGCTGGCCGCGGCTTTTGAAAGACCTCGCTCGATGTCGCCAAGTATCTGAAGCCAATGCTCCAGAGCGAATTTAACAAAGCGATTCGCGGTCGTGTCGTGCGTCGCTTCTGTTTGTGCGCGTTCAAAGTAGGACGGGACGGACTTGAGAGATCCGTCTGGCCAAGCCGATCTAGATCCGCCTTTGGCGAATTGGCGCAGTACACGTGAATCCGCTCGTATCCCGGCGCCAGCACGCACCATGTCGCTTGTCGTTTCCCATGCGGTGTGCGGACGCCGAATTATTTCGTGAAGCGCTCCTTGGAAGTTTTCGCTTTCGAACAAGGCGCGCAAAAATGTGAAGCGCTGATAGAGCGTAACGGCGTCACGTGTCTCGTCGAGTTCGAAGATTGCATCGCTCACTGCGAAACGGTCCATCACGAGCTCAGTCATGCGCTCAGAAATATCGCGCAGCATCCAGCGATACTCTGAAAGATACGAGAGTTTGCGCGATCGGACCTCAAGCTCCATCTGTCCGAGTGTTCTGGCGTCGGTACGGAGCACGACGCGTATGGTGCCGGTTGCAAGTCCGGGCCGTAGTCGACCAGACGCTCCGTCCGTGGTATCAGGTTGGAAAAGTTCTTCGGGATCGGCGATCAGCGGGCTATCGTTTGACCCGAGGATTTCCCAGGCGTATCGATATTCCATGCCCTCCAAAAGCTCAACCATACCTGCAGCAGCATTTTCCGTTGAAGTGCTATCGTCGGAGCACCAGAGCGTTGCTAACGGAGTGGCTGAGCGACGGGGTAACACTGCGATACGCAACTTTGCGGTGATGTTCCCCGTCGAGTCGCGAAGAAGTGCGATAGCTTCTGAAGCAGCACGCACGGCTTATTCCGTAAAGCTAGCAAATTGATTGGCACGCAGGCTTCGAAGCATGCGGACGGTCTTAGCATAGGCGATGGGAAGTGCGGCACCTTGCTCTGGCATTTCATCGATCGCAAATGTCGGAAGCTTGTCATCGGCCAGAATTGAATCCGGCAGGTCTCGACAGAACTGCGCCAGCGCCAGGAGTGGCAGTTCGAGGCGTCTGCGCGATCCATGCAATCTCGGCAGTACCTTTTGCATGACAATCCGGTCCACGATCGACGCTAGGCCGTTGATCCCAGCCTCTTGTGCCAAGGCTGCAAATCGTATTGCCTCATAGAAGACACGATGGCCGAACTCGAGGTTGTACCGACTGAGGAGTTCGTGCAACTGCCGCAGGCGCTGGTTCAGCTCGTTGAGCGTGTCACTCTGACGATCTCGATGCCAGTTGTCATCCTGCGCGATGCTCAGCAATCCCCTTACCAGCTCCTGATCCCCGGCAACGCATGGTTGCGGCTTGATCGCTTCGATCGAGAGGTCACTTGAGTGAACGCGAAACTCGAAAGTGTTGGCACGATCGAGAACTTTTGGCGAGAACATGTAGGTCGTTTCGTCGATGTTGACGGTGCCGACGATCCAGAGATTTCTCGGAAGCGGCAGTTGCTTTTCCGCGTTGGCCTTCAGTCGCCAGCAGTCGTCCGTTCCCTTGTGGAGGTTTGGAATACACGGTTGCCCCGACTCCATACCAGACAGTACATCGGCAAAGTAGCGCTCGACGTGTGCGAGGTTCATCTCATCCAAAAGTAGCAAGTATGGATGCTGTGGATCTGCTGCCGCCTTCAAGATGAACTCCAACGGCGCGGGAACGGACCACGCCCGGCGCCCGTCGAGTTCGCGCTTAAGGGCGTCTTCGTATCCAAACAACGCTTCTGCACCTGTCCAGTCGGGCCGGACTGCGGCGACGTGAAGTCGATCCTCGCCTAGCCACTCACCGAAGCGAATTGCAATTTGTGTCTTACCCGAACCAGAAAGTCCAGTCAGAATTGCTAGTGGCTTCGTGACCAGACTCGAAATGAAGGATGCGACAAGTCCATGGTGGTGATCACCGAACTTCACGCCACTAGTATGTAGGGCGTTGCTGAATGCATCGATCGCTGTGCGAAGGTCCGCTCTGACGGGGAGTGGTTCGTCCGAGTGCTCCGGTTCAATTGCATCTGGCAACTCGGCCGCATCGTTGCCGGCCAGAACTTGGCTATAGATGTCGATTACATCGTCCAAATCCTGTTGCAGCTCAGCCATTGGCAATGGTTGCGTGAGGTCGTACGTCGCGCGAACAAAGGATGTGTCATAGCGATCCGGCACTCGACCATATCGTCCTTTAAACCATTCCCTCACAGTTTGTGCCCCGGCCAGTTCGCCCCAGCTCAATCGGGAAGCACTCTCTTCGCTCACTCCATAGCACAGCAGTAATTGCTGCTGCTCCGCGTACAGAAGTAGGACGGGGTAAATGCCTTGGTTGACCGACTGTCCATCGCCAAGAAACGCGATCCAAGGAATCCGGGCAAAGTTGCCTTTGCCAAAACTCACTCGGACTTTTAGATCACGGTATGCGCTGAGGTAGCCCCTTGTTCCCAGTTCCTTTCCATCACTCGCTTGTTTGAGAAAGCGAGTGAGGAGCTCCGGAATGCCGTCTGACGAATCCTCTTTGGGTTCAACTTCGAAATCGAGACGTCGCAGCAACCGGAAGGCGGACGAAGCTTCGCCTCCGGAGAAAGCTGCACGATCTAGTGGCTCCCCCGTTGCTTGTTTCACAGCCAGGGACAGGACTAACTTTGGTGGGTAGCGCTTGCCGTCGTAAACCAAATCGTAGCCAGTGGATTCCGCGTCCTTCGGCACACCTTCTCGATCGATTTCGTGCAGAGCTAACCGAATGTGTTCCGCCGTTACGTTCTCTGTTGCTGCAGCGAATGTCTCGCTGCGCCACTCCCCCTTCAATGGAGGCACGTAATAGTCGAGCTGCGTCGTGCCACGCTCTGTTTCAAGGCGTTTTCGAATTGCTTGCAGTTCGCGGTCCAGTTGCACAGGATCCATGCGATTGACTACACGGCGCTCGTGCTTTGAATAGTGGCGAACAATAGTCTTGCGATCGTTCTGCCCAAAGATCCGTTCGAAGTCGTCGGGGAACAGCAGGAAGAGCAGCATGTGACGAAACTGTCTTGCTTCCCAATCGGGGACCTGGCGAAGCCATTCATCGAATGCCCAACCGTCACCGATCAACTCCAGTTGACGAATGCTGGTTAGCTCACTGAAGCGGCGGAGGAAGTTGATTAGGAAGACGAGCTCGCGCCATTGATTTTGATTGAAGCCGGGGCCGGCGCTACCGACACCTGCGAGCACGTCGTCATCTAGCCAGCGTGAGTCCGTCGGTAACGGTTCGCCGGACCACGACCAAATAGCCTGGATAGTCTTGCGTTTGTGGGCTGCTGTGAGGCTACTTGGGCAGAGGTACAACAACCACATCATTTCTGCGACCAGTTGCTTCGCGGAGTGCGCGGCCGGTGCGAGCTGACTCTCTAATTTCTCAAGAAACGTTCCGTCTCCGAGATCGGGGTTACGCACGAAGTGCTCGTCGAGCAAGTCGAGGGCTTGTAATGTCCAAAGCGATTGATTGGTCAGGACGGAGCGGCTGCCTAGGAGCGCCGTGTCGCGCCAGTGTATGGCCGCGTCTAAGATGGATTTAGGATCGTCGTCCCCGCAGTACCTGCTCATAAATCGCCCCGTAGTTTTTCGTATGTGTAGAGTTAGTCAATTGTATCGATAGATCGTCTGGACTGTGTTGTCGCAGCGCCGTGAGCGGCATGATTTGCCGGGAAATTTTGGGCAGCAGATTTGCAACGGCAAACGACCAGAAAGCCAAAAGCCCACCGAGGGGGTGGGGTAAACGCTTGATTATTTGGCGTGGCAGACGTGATCCGAATGTTCGACCTACTGATTAAGAGACCCGCTTCCTGCAAATAGGCAGAAATTAAAATGCGGTCAAATCAATGACTTGCAGCGCGGCCGCCGCTTTGGGATGTTCAGCTTCAGGGCTCGCCACATCCGGCGCACACGCGATTCGCTCAGCGACAGCCACGCCGCGATACGGCGATACCCAAAGCGTGGCACTTCCTGAGACGCTGCGATCAACCGCTCTCCCACAAGCTCTCCGGCTGCCTGGGCGTATAGGGCGGCACCCGGCGGCTCAACCCCAGGTAACAGCATGCCTTGCGTTGCGACAACCCCCGCCGGGTCGGGACTTCCAGCGCTTCGCGCCGGCCCGCCGGGGTGCTCATTTTTTTCGGCTGAACTCCTTCAGACCATCGATCACCAGCAGTTGCTCGGCAATCAGGCGCTTGAGCCGATCATTTTCCGATTCCAGTTCTTTGAGCCGACGGGCCTCGGCGACATCCATGCCGCCGAACTTGTTTCGCCAGCGGTAGAATGTCTGTTCGGTGATGTTGTGCCGTTTGCACAGATCTTTCACTGCCTCCTCGCGGCTCTCGGCTTCTCGCAGGATGCGGATGGTCTGTTCGTCGGTGTGGCGCTTCTTCATCGAGTTCTCCTTGCCTCTAGGATAAGAGAACTCACTTGCCGTTCGGCTACATGATCCGTCTCAGGTCAATGCCACGCAAAATGAAATTGTCAGCCGGAAAGACCGTAAGATTTTTACATCAATAGCCGCGTGGCATTGAAAAGCACGAGAGTCGGCCCTTTTCAGTCTCGGAATTATCCTAACTTTAGATCGGTAGCCACCAAGCACATGCGCACTCAACGGCACATTTAGTTCTCCGGGGCCCTATCCGAAAGACGAGCGTAAACTTGGCTGCCCAACCACTTAGACACCAGCTCACGCATCTCTGGCTTGCTCATGTAATCAGTGAATAGCTCTTCATTCAGCTCCATGCGCTCAATAAATAGTGACTCGAGGACCTGCTGAAATACGAGCTGGAACTTGTCTAGGGAGTTGACCTCGGCTGCCTTCTGCAGGGACTCGTTCTTGCTCGCGGCTTCGGTGATCTGATCGAAGAACAACTGATCTGCATCATTCAATTCGCCGCCGAAGCGCTGATTGATGATGTCGATTAGGCGCGAGAGCGAAACGGGTTCTTCACGCACCATGCCTGAGCCCACCTCTCGTGGACCATCAAGCGGTTTGGCATAGCCCTCATTGAGACTGATCGAGCCTTCGCTAATTTTCTGCAAGCGGTAGTAATCGAGTTCGACTTCCTCGTCGAACTGATAGCCCGGCCCGCTCTTGCGTTTGGGCAGCTTCAGCGCGAGATGGCGCAGATAGGTGAAGAGTTTTTCCAAATCGCTGTCCTGATAGGGAATCACTTGGCTCAGGAAACCGTACAGATTGCGAAAGGCCTGCAGCTTGCCGCGCCACAACTCCGCTTCATCCTCTTCGCTGTTCTGCAACTGCACAAAGCGCGCGACCGCCTGATCAAGAATCGCATTCATCAGCTTGTGGTCACCGGGGCTCTGGCGGCGTTTAGGCGCAAAGAACACATGCGCAAACTCGACAATCTCGGTTTGCAGGTAAATGCCCGAGGCATCCAGCTCGGCCTTCACCTCGTAGAGCTTGTCCGGATCGACATGCTCGCCCATCACCGAGCCGTCGTAGTACTGACGAAAGGCCTCCTGGATCTCGTCTGGCTCGTTGACGAAATCAAGCACGAAGGTATCGTCCTTGAGTGAATGTGTCCGGTTCAAGCGCGACAAGGTCTGTACGGCTTGAATGCCCGCTAGCCGCTTGTCCACGTACATGGTGTGCAACAACGGTTGGTCGAAGCCGGTCTGGTATTTCTCGGCCACCAGCAACACGCGGAAATCCGGTTTGGCGAAAGTGTCGGGCAACTCCTTTTCCTTCACCCCGCCATTCATCTCCACCTCGGTGTATGACTTTTCCGGAACCTTGTGGTCTTCCACTGCGCCCGAGAACGCCACAAGGCTCTTGATCGGGTATCCCTTCTCCTGGATGTAGCGGTCGAACTCTTGCTTGTAGCGCACCGCCTCCAAACGCGAGCCAGTCACAACCATCGCCTTGGCATGGCCGCCAATCTTGTGCCGGGTGAACTGCTGGAAATGCTCGACCATCACCTCGGTTTTCTGGCCGATGTTGTGCGGATGCAGGCGCATGAAGCGGGCCAGTGCCTTGGCCGCCTTCTTGCGCTCGACGTTGGGGTCGTCTTCGGCCTTCTTGATCAGCTTGTAATAGGTCTTGTAGGTGACGTAGCTCTTCAGCACGTCTTCAATGAAACCTTCCTCAATGGCTTGGCGCATGGTGTAGCGGTGGAAGGGTTCACCGCGGCGACCGAAGATCGCCAGCGTCTTGTGTTTGGGCGTGGCAGTGAAGGCAAAGAAGCTCATATTCGGCTGATGGCCACGCTTGGCCATGGAGCGGAACAGCCGTTCGAGTTCGACTTCGCCTTCCTCCTCGGCCATTTCTTGAGCTTTGCGGCGCAGCTCGGCACCACCCAACACGCTCTTGAGCTCGGTTGCCGTTTCGCCCGATTGCGAGCTGTGCGCCTCGTCGATGATCACCGCATACTTGCGCGTGGGCAAATGGCTTTTGCTGCCTTCCCCGCGTTCCTCGTTGAGCTTGGCCAGCTGCCCTGTCACGAACGGGAACTTCTGGAGCGTGGTGATAATGATGGGTACGCCCGCTTCGAGTGCCTCTGCGAGCTGGCGCGAGTCTTCGTCGATCTTCTGCACCACACCCTGGCGATGGTCGAACTGGTAGATCGTGTTCTGCAGCTGGCGATCCAGCACCACCCGGTCGGTGATGACCACCACGCTGTCGAACAGCCGTTCGTCGACTTCGTTGTGCAGGCTGGACAGACGGTGCGCCAACCAGGCAATGGTGTTGCTCTTACCGCTGCCGGCTGAATGCTCTACCAGATAGTTATGTCCCGTGCCTTCGCTTGCGGCAGCTGCCACCATCTGGCGTACCGCCTGCAACTGGTGGTAGCGCGGAAAGATCAGGCTTTCCTTGCGCACTTTTTTAC
This sequence comes from Burkholderia sp. A2, assembly GCF_001729305.1. NCBI lineage: Bacteria > Pseudomonadati > Pseudomonadota > Betaproteobacteria > Burkholderiales > Burkholderiaceae > Burkholderia > Burkholderia sp. A2. The sequence goes on from NZ_LZXX01000102.1 coordinate 10,228, forward strand.
CGTCGTCCGTGGTTTTCTCTTCCACATTCAGGTGCACAAAGCGGGCAAGTAGGTCGAGCAGGCTGTCGCGTTGCAGCACGTCTTCCCACAGGTAGGCCGTCTTGTAGTTACGGCCCTCGCGGTCGGGCGGATTGCCGGCACCGCCGTCCATGCCGCGATTGAAGGGCAGAAAGGTGGTGGATGAGCCCGCTAGGCGCGTGGCCATGTGCGCTTCTTCGGTATCAACCGCGAAATGCACCAACGTGCGCTTGGTGAACACGAAGATGGGCTCGCGCGGGTCACGGTCGTGACGGTACTGGTGGATCGCATTCGCCGCCGTCTGCCCGCTCAACGGATTCTTGAGTTCCAGCGTAGCGACTGGGATGCCGTTGACCGACAGCACCACATCCAGCGATTTTTCGGAGCGAGGGCTGAAATGCAGTTGCCGCGTCAGGCCCATTCGATTGGCCTGGTAGCGCGTTTCCAGATCCGGGTTCAGCCCGTGCGCCGGGCGGAAGAAAGCCACCCGCAGGGTCTTCCCGAAGCACTTGAACCCGTGGCGTAGTGTGGCCAGCGCGCCGTGCGTGTCCAGCCACTTGCACAACGATTCCAGCACCCGCCCGCTGGTCTGCGCACCGTGCAGTGCTTCCAGCTTCTCCCACACCTTGCCCTGGGTGGCGCGGATGAAGGCCAGAGCTTCTTCAGGGAAGATCGCCTGCTCGCGGTCGAAGGCCTTGTCAGCGACGCGCATATAACCATTGGTCAGCAAAACGGACTCAATGGCGGTTTCGAATGCGGCTTCGCTGGTGCGCTTCATACAGCGGCCCTCGCTTGTTTTTTTCGTAGCCAATAGACGACCACCTGCGCGAACTCCGGCAGGTCGCCGGGTCCGCTTCCATCCCATCTGGGCAGCTCACGCGCCGGATCAATGCGGCGGCCATCCTGCAGACGCTGTTGAAACGCCGTGAGCACTGCCTTACGGTTGTTCACAAGGCGAGACAGATTCAGGTTCAGCACCTCATTGACGGCCTTGTCGATGGCGCCATCATCTGCCTTGATGGTGCCATCGCCCAGGTAGCGAAACTGTCGCTCGATCGGGTGCGCCGGGTCACATACGCTGAAGCACAGATCGTTGTTGCCCTTGCGCGTATCGCAATGCTGCTCGCGTTCAGGCCGGCCGTGTCCGCCCAGACAGGCGCCGAGCAAATTACTGTAGTCGAGCTGCCGCTCAGGGTGGTCGGCCTGGCATTGCCAGTGCTCGATCTTCATGCCCTCGGGTGTGGCGCGGATACGCGACTGACAGTAGCAGCACAGACCGCGCTGTTCGGCCACCAATGCGTGCCGCAAGGCGGCCTTGTCGGTGTAGTTATCGTAGTCGGCATGCGGCTGCTGGCGATGCTGGGTCAAGGTGGCGGGCTCGAGCCCTTTCTGAATGGTGCGCATTTATTCTGCACCCTCCAGAAAGCGGATCAACGAACTAGCACGAATCAGCTCGGGCTCGTCCTCGCCCAGCTTCGTTTCCAGAGCCGCAATGGCCGCACGAGCATCGTCGAAACGCTCCTGGTCGATCAATGAGAAGAGTTCCTTGAGTGCGCCATCCACCTGCCGATTGCGCACCGGCGCGCCCATGAATTCCTGCAGGATGCGGTTGGCATCCATGCCATAGGCCTCGGTGGGCACGGTCACGCCGACCTTGCCATCCACGAACTCGAGGAAACGCACGCACCGTGCTGGCACCTCGCCCAGAACCAGAGGCGAATGCGTGGTCACCACGAACTGGCAGGCCTTGAAGGTGTTACGCAGACATAGCAGGACATCCCGCTGCCACTTCGGATGCAGGTGCAGCTCGATCTCGTCAATCAACACCAATGCCACTCCCTCAGCAATGGGGTTGTCGCTATCCGGGTTGGCAATGGCCAAGCGCCGGGTGAGGTCGAAAACCAGTGCCAACAGGCCGCGTTCACCGTCGGAGAGTTGCTCGAGAAACAACGGCTGGCCGCTCTTTGTCACGCTGAAGCGTGCCGGTCGTACATCGTAAAGCGCGAGATCGCGTACATCTGGAAGGAAAGTTTTGATTGCCTGTTCGAGCTGCTGGAATAACCGTTCTTTCGTAGAGGCCGCAAAGTCGGAAGCAACAACCCGATACCAGTTGGCAAAATCATTGAGCGATACTTCCAGTTGATTGAGGGCCTTGTCATAGGCAATCGCTGCGTCAAGCTTGCGTGGCTTGGGAAGCGCGGGTGGAAGTCGGGAAAGAAAGCGTGACGTTGTATAGAACACCGCGAGTGGCTGCTGACGACTGTCCTTCAGTGTGGCAACCAGTTCATCTGCGCCAGTGGCTGCATCGTCAGGCAATATGCGGACGGTAGAGATGTCCGAGGATTGATCAAGCTGAAGTTCAATCAATCTAATTTCATCGTTGATGTCCTTCTCTTCTTTAGAGCCCTTCTTTGTCTCACGGGTGGCAAAGCGGAGGTCGTCTCGGCGCTTTGTCAGAGCCTCTACTTTTTCAGCAGGCAGAGGGGCTGCGTGGGTCAGGTCGGTAGAAACCCTCGCCGTATCTAGATCAAGCGTAACTGACAGGGACAGCCCAGGCTTGCCGGATTGAACGTCGGTATCGCTTAGGCCAAGCGGAGACTCTCTGGAAACAGAGAACTTGGGCAGCCCCAACGACAACGCACACGTCAGAGCCTTCAACACCCCCGACTTTCCCACTCCATTCACGCCCGCAATTACCGTCACGTCATCGGCAAAGTTGAGGTCGAGCTGATCGAAGCCTCGATAGTTGGCAAGAGCGAGTTTCTTTAATTTCATTCGGTCATCTCCTCCAACGGGATTTGGCCGGTAACGGCGGCAGTGATCAGCGCGGAGCGGCGTTCGGTAAGTAGGCGCAACGAGTCTCGCAGTTCGCCACGTAATGTCTCAAACCGCGTATTCCTGACTATCAAGAACTGTTGGATCGCGAGCTGCTCGCTTACCGGTGGCAATGGAACCGGAAGCTCCTTGATGTTCGACCCAGAAATGGATGCCAGATTGGTCGAACGCTTAGCGCGACTCTCAAAGTAGCGCTTTGCCTGGAGTGTCGATGTCCAAAGCGCCAGCCAATCGGAATCAACTGAATGAGGCCGCACAGCAAAAACGTGGTTCTGATGGAGGCAAGGTGCTATTTCGTCTCGCCAAACGCAACCTCTGCCTAGCTTATCGATGTCACCGCCCTCGTTCATCAGTACATCGCCATATGCCAGAAGGTTCGATGCAGCCTCTGATGCGGGTACCTCAACTGTGGACACGTCGTCTAGCTTGAGGTATCCGTCCTGGACGTTTGCGACGCGTAGATACGGGTACTCGAGTAATTCCCCGGAATACTGCTTTCCGAGCGTCAGACCACCTCGAACCTCGGCGAGCTGCTTTAGACGCTGCACCCCCCAATGCGCTGGAATCTCGCCCAACCATTCCTGGCCGGAAGGTTTGAGCGGCGCATTTGGGGTGAGGCCGCGGGTGACGACGCGGCTGATAAGGGCTGCGCGCTTTTCTTCCAGCAGCGCCAGCATGCGTTCCTTCTCGGCGATTAGCCCGTTGATGCGGGCGGTTTCGCGGTCGAGGTAGTTGGCGATGGTTCGCTGAGCACCGATTTCCGGCAAACTGACCTTGATGTCGCCGAGATCTGAAGCATTGATTGCCGGATAGCTGACGCCGGTTGATCGGCTCTCGACCTCCCAAAGAAACCGGTTTGCACGAAGGGCATATTTGCAGAACTGGTGGTCAAGTAGGTTTGACGGCCTGACAACAGCAAATCCCGTTGAGACGATCAAATTATCCGGTGGGTTCTCGACCGGCGCTATAGCCTGCAGGTACGTGCGAACGGTTGAAATGATGACATCGCCATCACGCACGATGCGGCGAGCACGGCTGGGCGCATCCTCGAAGCGATAGTTGACGATGTCGTGGACTCGCCCTTGAGAATCAACGTTGCCGATATCGATGTAAGCCAACTCAGAATCAGCATCCGTGGACTCTGAGAGTGCCTCGTCGTTGATTGTCGCGGCGTACTTGAGGCGTTGCTCCGGAAACCGCGCTGTAGGCATCACGCCGTCACCTCCCGCAGCAACTCCAGAATCCGCTGTTCAACGCCAGCCAGTTCCGCATCTATCTCGTGCAGCGGGCGCGGCGGCTGGTACTGGAAAAACACGCGGTTGAAGTTGATCTCGTAGCCCACCTTGCCGATGCCGCCGTCCTGCTCGTCCTGCGTCTCGCGGTCGATCCAGGCATCTGGCACGTAGGGTCGCACTTCACGCAGGAAGTAGCTGACGATGTCTTCTTTCAGCGGAATGTTTTCGCCATCCTTGAGAGCCGGGTCGGCCTCGTACTCCACGAAGCCTTTTCTGCCATCGCGATGTAGGCCGAGCAGGACATACAGGCTCTGTGTGGTAAGGTCGGTGGGCAGAGTTTGGGCTGGGAAGTAGTTGGCATCCCCCAAAGGGTCTGCCTTGTGGTGTTTGGCAATCACCGGCGCTGCATCGGGATCCACGGTGGTAAAGCAGTCGCGGAAGATTTTCTTCTGCGCGGTGCCTTTGGCGCCCTTGGCCCAACCTTCAATGTTGTCGGGCAGGGTCCTGAACACCTGCTGTACGGTGGCCCAGGTCTGGTTCCAGTCCAGCAGCGATTCGGTGCCCAGTTCGTCCTGCACCGCTTCGAGGGCATCGAACAGTTCGGGGCAGGTATTGAGGAAACGCTCGCGGGCTTCGTCGGTAATCTGGAAACGCAGGCGCAGCGGGCGCAATACGGCAATGCGGCGATAGCCGAAGTCCGTGTTGTCAAACACGCGGCTGGTCTGACTGTTTTCCAGTGCGCCGTGTTCGCGGGTGACGGTATCGAGCGCAGCCTGATCGAGGTAACGGCGCTTGTCGCCCAGACTGCGCTTCATCGGCATGTAGCGCTCGCGGGCGTCAATGAGCTGGATCTTGCCCCGGCGCTGCGCGGCCTTGCGGTTGGTGACCACCCAAATGAAGGTGCCGATGCCGGTGTTATAGAACATCTGCTCGGGCAGCGCGACGATGGCTTCAAGCTGATCGCGCTCGATGATCCAGCGGCGGATTTCACTCTCGCCACTGCCGGCACCGCCAGTGAATAACGGTGAGCCATTGAATACGACGGCAGCGCGTGATCCGGGCTTACTGCGGTCGCCTGGCTTGTAGTCCTGGAACTTGCTCATCATGTAGAGCAGGAACAACAGGGCACCGTCGTTAATGCGCGGTAGCTTGCCGCTGTAGCCACGGAAGTTGGGCCAACCGTCGATGATTTTCTTCTCCGCTTTCCAGTCCACGCCGAAGGGTGGATTGGCCAGCAGGTAGTCGAAGCGGTGGTCGGGAAACGGGTCGTCGGTAAGGGTGTTACCCAGCACCACTTGCCCGTCCTTGTGGCCCTTGATCAACAGGTCGGAGGCGGCCACGGCGTAGGAGCGCGGGTTGTAGTCCTGCCCGAAGACCTTGACCGTGGCCTGTTCGTTATGGGCACGTATCCAGTTCTGCGCTTCGGCCAACATGCCACCGGTGCCGCATGCGGGGTCGCAGATGGTGACGATGACGCCGGCCTGGGTGAGCACGCTGGTGTCGGGCTCCAGCAGCAGGTTGACCATGAGCTGAATGACTTCACGCGGGGTGAAGTGGTCGCCAGCGGTTTCGTTTGCAGCCTCGTTGAAGCGCCGGATCAGGTCTTCGAACACCAGACCCATGGTGATGTTGTCCACTCGCCTGGGGTGCAGGTCGATCTCGGCGAACTGGGACACCACCTGGTAGAGACGGTTGGACGCTTCGAGCTTCTCGATCTCATTGTCGAACTCAAAGCGCTCGAAAATCTTGCGGACGTTCTCTGAGAAGCCGGCGATGTAGTCGGCCAGGTGGCGGCCTATGTTGTCGGGGTCGCCCTTGAGCTTCTGGAAGTCAAGCTGGCTGTGGTTGTGAAAACCCAGCGGGGTACCATCCTCGTCCTTGGACAGGTTGTTGAGGATGGCATCGATGTTCGGAATGTTCTTCGCCTTGAGCTGCTCGTACCGTTTGAGCACGGCCTCTTTGCTTGGCGCCAGCACGGCATCGAAGCGACGTAGCACGGTGAGCGGCAGCATGACACGCTCAAACTGTGGCGGACGGTAAGGGCCGCGCAGCAGGTCGGCCACCGACCAGATGAAATTGCCGAGTTGCTGAAAGTTAACGCTCATTGTTATTTAACTATCTTCTTGTGTTTATGCAGGCCAATCGCAATGTGCTTGTATTCCCCGACATTCAGCGCGCGGCGCATCTTGTCGGCGGCGGCCGAGAGGTCTTTTTCGATGCTCAATGTGATCTCCGGTGCAGCATTTTTGTGATTCCCTGGGTGTGGCTATGAGCAATGAAAGTCATGGATGACGTGGGGCGACGACACCGACATACTTGTACAACGTGGTGCGGGACACGCCGTAGCGTCGGGCCACTTCGGCAACCTGGATTTCCGGGTCCCGTAGCAGCGCCTTAATCTCGCGCACCTGCTTCTCCCCTAGCTTGGGCTTGCGACCGCCTGAGCGACCTCTAGCACGCGCAGCAGCGAGCCCGGCATGCGTGCGCTCACGGATCAGACTACGCTCGAACTCCGCAAGGGCCGCGAAGACGTGGAAGACCAGCTTGCCCGCAGCGCTGTTCGTCTCGATCTTCTCGGTGAGGCTCTCGAAGCTGATACCGCTGCGTTCGAGGTCCGCCACAATTTGCACCAGATCTGACAGGCTGCGACCGAGCCGATCGAGCCGCCACACCACTAGCGTATCGCCACTGCGGAGAGCCTTACGACATTGCTCTAGCTCTAAACGCTCAGCGTTTTTGCCGCTTGCAGCTTCCTCGTAGACGACATGGCAACCGGCCTGTTGAAGCGCGTCGCGCTGCAAGTCCAGATGCTGGTCCTCGGTGGAGACCCGAGCATACCCAATACGCTGATTCATTGACGAAACCCGGACATTGAAAACTTGACGGCAATATTAACTCGGCACCTAGCGTTTCGCTAGCCCGGAATGCCTTATTTCGCAATGTCCAGAAAATGACCGTTTTCGTGTCGAGATGCTGGAGTGACGGAATCGGTGTGGCCAGAAAAATAGCCCGGACGACATGGGTAGTCGAGCGGGCTACAACAGTGACTAAGTTTTCACGAACAGTGAGAAACCGGCTTCGTCTCAGAACACGTTTTTCACTATTTCTGGTGACCTACAAGCTCAAACATCAATATTCCCCGCCCGCAACGCATTCGACTCGATAAACGCCCGCCGCGGCTCCACATCATCCCCCATGAGGGTAGTAAAGATCCCATCCGCCGCAATCGCGTCTTCGATCTGCACACGCAGCAGACGCCGCACTGCCGGATCCATCGTCGTTTCCCACAGCTGCTCGGGGTTCATCTCGCCGAGCCCCTTATAGCGTTGTTTGGAGACGTTCCGCTCAGCATCAGCAAGCAGCCACTTCATCGCGCTCTTGAAGTCCGCCACGGCCATGCTGCGCTCACCGCGCTTGATGACCGCACCTTCCCCAATAAGCCCCTTGAACGTATTCGCGGTAGTCACGAGCTGCTGATAATCCGCCGTGTGCTGGAATTCCTGGTCGATGACCGAAACGCGCACGTTGCCGTGATGCGTCCGCTCGACATGCAGCGCCCGCTGTTCGCGAACCGCGTCATACGAAGGCACCACCCGCACTTCGTTCTTCAGCGCCTCATCATGCAAAGCAGCGTGCAGCGCCTTAGCCGAAGCCTCGGTCGACTCCTCATTCGAGAGATCGATCACCACCCCATCCATGACCGCTTCCAGCGCGGCCGGGTCATACAACCGGCTCAACCGATCGATCACGCTCTGCGACAGCAGGTACGACCTTGCCAGCTCCCCAAGCGCATCGCCAGAAATCGCCGCCGCATTCTCACCCGGCACCAGCTCCGACCCTTGCAGCGCCAACCGCAGCATGTGCGCATTGAGCTCCACGTCATCCTTCAGATACCGCTCATCCTTGCCCGCCTTGATCTTGTAAAGCGGCGGCTGCGCGATATACACGTACCCGCGCTCGATCATGTCCGGCATCTGGCGATAGAGGAACGTGAGCAGCAGCGTCCGGATGTGCGCACCGTCGACGTCCGCGTCGGTCATGATGATGATGCGGTGATAGCGGAGCTTCTCGAGGTTGTAATCGTCCTTGCCGATCCCGCACCCGAGCGCGGTCACGAGCGTGACGATCTGCTCCGACGACAGCAGCTTGTCGTAACGAGCCTTCTCGACGTTCAGCACCTTGCCGCGCAGCGGCAGGATTGCCTGGAACTTGCGATCACGCCCTTGCTTCGCCGACCCGCCTGCCGAGTCACCCTCGACGATGTAGATTTCGCACTTCGCCGGGTCTTTCTCCTGGCAGTCTGCGAGCTTGCCCGGCAGACCAACGCCATCGAGCACGCCCTTGCGTCGCGTCATCTCACGCGCCTTCCGAGCCGCATCCCGCGCACGAGCAGCTTCAACGATCTTCCCGCAGATGATCTTCGCGTCGATCGGCGTTTCCAGCAGGAATTCTTCCAGCGCCTTCGCCACAACTTCCTCAACCGGCGCACGAACCTCGGAAGAAACCAGCTTGTCCTTCGTCTGCGAGCTGAACTTCGGCTCCGGCACCTTCACGGACAGCACGCACGACAGCCCTTCGCGCATGTCGTCGCCGGTCGTCTCGACCTTCGCCTTCTTCGCGATTTCGTTGTCGGTGATGTACTTGTTGATGACGCGCGTCATCGCGGCCCGCAGGCCGGTCAGGTGCGTGCCGCCGTCGCGCTGCGGAATGTTGTTCGTGAAGCACAGCACGTTTTCGTTGTAGCTGTCGTTCCACTGCATCGCGACTTCGACGCCCACGCCGTCCTTCTCGCCGTTGGCGAAGAACACGGTCGGGTGCAGGTTGGTCTTCGTCTTGTTGATGTACTCGACGAAGCCCTTCACACCGCCGGCGAACGCGAAATCGTCTTCCTTGCCCGAGCGCAGGTCGGTCAGGCGAATCCGCACGCCGTTGTTCAGGAACGAAAGCTCGCGCATCCGCTTGGCGAGGATGTCGTAGTGATACTCGACCGTGCCGAAAATCGTCGGATCGGCCATGAAGTGCACTTCGGTGCCGCGCTTCTCGGTATCACCGGTGACGAGCATCGGCGACACTTCCACGCCGTCCACCACCTCGATCACGCGATCCTGCGCGACGCCACGGTGGAACTCCATGAAACGCTTCTTGCCGTCGCGGCGCACGGTGAGGCGCAGCCAGCTCGACAGCGCGTTCACGCACGACACGCCCACGCCGTGCAGGCCGCCGGACACCTTGTAGCTGTTCTGGTCGAACTTGCCGCCGGCGTGCAGCTCGGTCATCACGATTTCCGCCGCACTGCGCTTCGGCTCGTGCTTGTCGTTCATCTTCACGTCGGTCGGAATCCCGCGGCCGTTGTCGGTCACGGAAATCGAGTTGTCGGCGTGAATCGTCACGTGGATGTCGTTGCAATACCCGGCCAGCGCTTCGTCGATCGAGTTGTCGAGCACCTCGAACACGAGGTGGTGCAGACCGGTGCCGTCCGACGTGTCGCCGATGTACATCCCGGGGCGCTTGCGCACCGCTTCCAGACCTTCGAGGATCTGGATCGACGAGGCGCCGTAGCTGCTGTTATCGGGTCGCGAATTGTGCTGTTCACTCATGGATATCTTCCGGTTCTGCGGGGCCACTCTCGTGGCGGCGCGGTGCGTTTCAGCGAGGGAAATCGCCGGCCGCTCCAGTTTCCTGGCCCGCCCCAAGTGCCGAAAAGGCACTAAAAGGGCGGGTTGTCGGTTCGCCATAAAAACGCCAAAGGGGCTTGCCGCCCCCTGGTGTGTGTCGCGATGTCGAGCGCGTCAGATGCGCATCGGCATCACGACATACTTGAACTCGTCGTTCTCGGGCACGGTGATCAGCGCGCTCGAGCTGGCGTCGCCGAGGCTCACCTGCACGGTGTCGACCTTCAGGTTCGCGAGCACGTCGAGCAGATACGTGACGTTGAAGCCGATGTCGACGGTATCGCCCTGGTAGGCGATTTCGAGTTCTTCCTGCGCCTCTTCCTGATCGGCGTTGGTCGACATGATCTTCAGCTGGCCCGGCGCGATGATGCAGCGCACGCCCTTGAACTTGTCCGAGGTCAGGATCGCCGCGCGCTGCAGCGAACGCTGCAGTTCTTCACGGCCGATCTCGAACGTGTTCTTGTGCGCCTTCGGGATCACGCGCTGGAAGTCGGGGAACTTGCCCTCGACGAGTTTCGACACGAGCTCGACCTGGCCGAACGTGAACTTGGCCTGGGTTTGCGCGATGTCGATGGTGACGGTGTCGTCGATGTCTTCGAGCAGGCGCTGCAGCTCGAGAATCGTCTTGCGCGGCACGATCACTTCCTGGCGGCCGAACGTGCCGCCTTCGAGCTTCATCGACGAGAACGCGAGGCGGTGGCCGTCGGTGGCCACGGCCATCAACTGGTCGCCGTCGACGACGAGCAGCATGCCGTTCAGGTAGTAGCGGATGTCCTGCTGCGCCATCGCGAAGTGCACCATGCCGAGCAGCTGGCGGAACGACTTCTGGGGGACGGTGAGCGTGGCGCCGAAATCCTTCGCCTGCGCGACGGTCGGGAACTCGTCGGCCGCCAGCGTCTGCAGTGCGAAGCGGCTCTTGCCCGATTGAACGGTGAGGCGCTTGTCGGCGAGCGACAGCGTGACCTGGCCGTCAGGCATCGCGCGCAGGATGTCGAGCAGCTTGCGGGCCGCGACGGTGGTCGCGATCTGGTCGCCGCCGACGCCGAAATCGGCGCGCGTGGTGATCTGCAGCTCCAGGTCGGTCGACAGGAATGAAACGTCCGGGCCGTTCTTGGTGATCAGCAGGTTGGCGAGGATCGGCAACGTATGGCGGCGTTCGACGATGCCGCTGACCGTTTGCAGCGGCCTGAGGAGGGTGTCTCGTTCGGTCTTGACCAGTTGCATAGAGTTCCTTCGTTGAGTAACGGCCTGCAGCGCAGCAGCCACGCAGCGCCCCGCCGGCCGGGCTCTTGGCCCGCCACCACCGGGGCGGTCAAACCAGTATTGTGCCTCAAAACCGAACCGCCCCCCTTAAATTGGGGCGGAGGCCGAATTATCAAGCGCGGTGCGCGCGCTCAGCCCTTCAGCGTCTGTTCCAGTACGTGCAGCTCGTGGTTGAGCTGCGCGTCCTTGCTGCGCTCGTCGGCGATCTTGCGCACCGCGTGCAGCACGGTGGTGTGATCGCGCCCGCCGAACAGCTCGCCGATTTCCGGCAGGCTCTTCTGCGTGAGTTCCTTCGCGAGATACATCGCAATCTGTCGCGGCCGCGCGATGTTCGCGGGGCGCTTCTTCGAGTACATGTCGGCGACCTTGATGTTGTAGAAGTCGGCGACGGTCTTCTGGATGTTCTCGACCGAAATCTGCCGGTTCTGCACGGTCAGCAGGTCCTTCAGCGCTTCCTTGGTCAGCTCGATCGATATCTCGCGGCCGTGGAACTTCGAATACGCGAGGATCTTGCGCAGCGCGCCTTCGAGTTCGCGCACGTTCGAGCGCAGGTGCTTCGCGACGAAGAACGCGACGTCTTCCGACAAATTCACGCCTTCCGACTGCGCCTTGCGCATCAGGATCGCGACGCGCATTTCCAGCTCGGGCGGCTCGATCGCGACGGTGAGGCCCGAGTCGAAGCGCGAGATCAGGCGATCGTCGATGCCCGAGATTTCCTTCGGATACGTGTCGCTGGTGATGATCACCTGCGCCTTGTTCGCGACCAGCGCCTCGAATGCGTAGAAGAATTCCTCTTGCGTGCGCGACTTGCCGGAGAAGAACTGGATATCGTCGATCAGCAGCAGGTCGAGCGAGTGGTAGTAGCGCTTGAAGTCGTCGAACGCCTTGCGCTGGTACGCCTTCACCACGTCGGACACGTACTGTTCCGCGTGGATGTAGCGGATGCGCGCGCCGGCCTTGTCGAGCAGCAGCTGGTTGCCGATCGCGTGGATCAGGTGGGTCTTGCCGAGGCCGACGCCGCCGTACAGGAACAACGGGTTGTACGAGATGCCGGGGTTGTCCGCGACCTGGATCGCGGCGGCGCGCGCGAGCTGGTTCGCCTTGCCGGTCACGAAGTTGTCGAACGTGAGCACGGGGTTCAGCTTCGAACGTTCGTACATCGAATCGGCTTCGCCGCCGTTCGAGGGGGCGGCGCCGGGGCCCGGGCGCCACGTGCGGCGGCCGGCTGCGGCTTCGTGCGCGGGCAGGCTCGGCAGGTCGATGTCGGCGTCGTCGGCGTTCAGGTGGTGCGCGGCGGCCGCCGACGGCGTCATCGGCACGTCGGCCGGCGCGCTGGGCGCGGCGGCGGCATGCGCGGTCAGGTTGGCGGCGATCGCGGCGACCGTCGCGGCCGGGCCGCTCGGCGCCAGCGGCGCACGCGGGGCGGCTGGTGTCGCGCCCGCGGGCGCGCTGCGCATGCCTGCCTTCGGATCGAGGATGAACTGGACTTCGATCGGCGTGTTCCAGAATTCACGGGCCAGATCGGCGATCCGGCCCGAAAACTGGCTCTTGACCCAGTCCAGCTTGAAACGGTTCGGCGCGGCGATGGACAGCGTGTTCGCCGACGCATCGAAGGCCACCGGGGCCAAGGGTTTGATCCACGTCACGTACTGCTGGGGCGTCAGCTCGCGCTCCAGCAGTGCGGAACAGTGTTGCCAGAAATCGTTCATCAAGTAACTGTCGTTTTTTGCGTGCACAGCGCGGCTCGCCGGCGCCCTTGTCGCGGTCGCGCAACAAGGCCCGAAGCGGTCGTGCGAGCGTGCGTCGGACGCCTGCGTCACAGTCTTGGAGGGGCAGGCGCGAGCCGAAGCGGCGTGCGGGATTCTTGGAGATAAGGCGAGATTCTAACGCCAAACGCGGCCACAGCGGGACTTATCCACAGGCTGTGTTTGTGGGTCGCGGGGCCGGATCGGAGCGGCCCGGCACAGGCGAGCGACTCCTAAAGTATTGACCGTCAAGAGAAAAACGGTTTAAATAGCGGGTTCCGCGAAAACCAATCCTGTATTCCCGGCGATTGCGTTCGCCCGAATGCCTCCGGTTAAGGGCACGCGGTCCCCTGAATTTCGACATTCTCGAACAAGTGAGAACATCATGAAACGTACTTACCAACCGTCCGTGACGCGCCGCAAGCGCACCCATGGCTTCCGTGTCCGCATGAAGACGGCAGGTGGCCGCAAGGTCATCAACGCTCGCCGCGCGAAGGGCCGCAAGCGCCTCGCCATCTAAGGCAGGTTGCGCGCTGTGTCCGCCGTCCGCAGTCCTGCGGAAGGTGCCGTCGAGCCGGGTGCGAATCCGTCGCAGACGAAAGCCGCCTTCCCGAAAGCTGCGCGACTTCTGAAAACGGATGAATTTTCATCCGTTTTTCGTTTGCGCCCCTGGCGGCGCTCCGCGCACTTCGTGATCTACGGCAAGCCGACCGGGCAGCCCGCGCGTCTGGGGCTTGTCATCGGCAAGAAGTATGCGCCGCGAGCGGTCACCCGTAACCTCGTGAAGCGGCTGGCGCGCGATCAGTTTCGCCTGCGCCGCGCCGAATTCGCCGGTTACGACCTGCTGCTGCGGCAGCACACGCGCTTCGACAAGAAAGCGCTGCCGAGCGCGGCTTCCGCCCCGCTCGCGGCGATGTGCGCGGCCGAAATCCGCGAACTGCTCGACAGGGCAGTCCGGGAAATCGCGCGCCGTGCGTCGAAGCCCGCGTCCGAGTGACGCATCCGTGCCCCGGTGCGGCGTTCGCGCCCGCCCGGCCGGTTTTGACGCGGCGTCGAACGGCGCCGCCCAAGGTATGGAAACGGTATTGATCGCCTTGCTGCGCTTCTACAAGGTTGCCGTGAGCCCGATGCTCGGCAACCGTTGCCGTTTTTATCCTTCCTGTTCGGATTACGCGCGCGAGGCAATCCAGTATCATGGCGCCGCGCGCGGCACGTATCTCGCCGTCAGGCGCGTGTGCCGATGCCATCCGTTTTCCGCGGGTGGCATCGACCTCGTCCCGCCGCCCAACTCCGACACTCGCGCTCGCGGCGAAGCCGACGCGCGGTCCCATCGACTCTGAGACAACGCATGGATATCAAACGCACCGTCCTATGGGTGATCTTCTTCATGTCAGCTGTCATGCTGTACGACAACTGGCAGCGGGACCATGGACGCCCGTCGATGTTCTTCCCGAGCGCCACGCAGACGGCCCCGGCCGCTGCCGGCGGCGCATCGGGCACGGGCGCGACGACGACCGCAGGTGATGTGCCTGCCGCCGCAGCCGGCGCCGCACCGTCGACCACGGCCCCGGCCGCCCAGGCGCAGCTCGTGAAATTCTCGACCGACGTGTACGACGGCGAAATCGACACGCGCGGCGGCACGCTCGCGAAGCTGACGCTGAAGAAGCAGGGCGACGGCAAGCAGCCCGACCTGTACATCACGCTGTTCGACCACACGGCCGGCCACACGTATCTCGCGCGCACGGGCCTGCTCGGCGGCGATTTCCCGAACCACAACGACGTCTACACGCAGCTGAACCCCGGCTCGACGTCGCTGACGGGCGACCAGAACACGCTGAAGCTGTCGTTCGAATCGCCGGTGAAGGGCGGCGTGAAGGTCATCAAGACCTACACGTTCACGCGCGGCAGCTACGTGATCGGCGTCGACACCAAGATCGACAACGTCGGCACCGCCCCGGTCACGCCGACGGTCTACATGGAACTCGTGCGCGACAACACGGCCGTCGAAACGCCGATGTTCTCGCATACGTTCCTCGGGCCGGCGGTCTACACGGACGCGAAGCATTTCCAGAAGATCGACTTCAGCGACCTCGACAAGAACAAGGCGAACTTCGAGAAGTCCGCCGACAACGGCTGGGTCGCGATGGTGCAGCACTACTTCGCGTCGGCCTGGATTCCGCAGCAGGGCGCGAAGCGCGACATCTACGCTGAAAAGATCGATCCGTCGCTGTACCGCGTCGGCGTGAAGCAGCCGGTCGCCGCGATCGCGCCGGGCCAGTCGGCCGACGTGCAGGCGCGCCTGTTCGCCGGTCCGGAAGAAGAGCGCATGCTCGAAGGCATCGCGCCGGGCCTGGAGCTCGTGAAGGACTACGGCTGGGTGACGATCATCGCGAAGCCGCTGTTCTGGCTGCTCGAGAAGATTCACGGCTATGTCGGCAACTGGGGCTGGGCGATCGTGCTGCTGACGGTGCTGATCAAGGCCGTGTTCTTCCCGCTGTCGGCTGCAAGCTACAAGTCGATGGCGCGCATGAAGGAAATCACGCCGCGCATGCAGGCGCTGCGCGAACGCTTCAAGAGCGATCCGCAGAAGATGAACGCCGCGCTGATGGAGCTGTACAAGACCGAGAAGGTCAATCCGTTCGGCGGCTGCCTGCCGGTCGTGATCCAGATCCCGGTGTTCATCTCGCTGTACTGGGTGCTGCTCGCATCGGTCGAAATGCGCGGCGCGCCGTGGATTCTGTGGATTCACGACCTGTCGCAGCGCGATCCGTTCTTCATCCTGCCGGTGCTGATGGCCGTGTCGATGTTCGTGCAGACGAGCCTGAACCCGACGCCGCCGGACCCGGTCCAGGCGAAGATGATGAAGTTCATGCCGATCGCGTTCTCGGTGATGTTCTTCTTCTTCCCGGCAGGTCTCGTGCTGTACTACGTCGTGAACAACGTGCTGTCGATCGCGCAGCAGTACTACATCACGCGCAAGCTCGGCGGCGTGAAGAAGAAGCCGGCCTGACGTCAGTCGTACTCGTGGGGGCCAGCCGCTCGCGAGGCACGCAAAAAAAGCCGCATGGTTCATGACCATGCGGCTTTTTGTTTCCTCGGCGGCGGCGCGGGCGGTTGCTGCCGCTCAGGCCTTCTTCGCTTCGAGTTTCGGATCGCCGTAGAACTGCTCGACCAGTTCCTGAACCAGGTAGCGCTGATGCGGGGACAGCGCCTCGATCTTCGAGGCAAGTTCGATCGTCTCGGGTGTCGGCGGATAGCGTTCGTCGCGTGGCAGCGGTTGCGGCGTCGGATGTTCGACCACGCTCGGCGATGGCCCGTAATGCAGCCAGTGCACTTCGACGCGCAACCATTCGGCGAGCGTTTCGAGTTTGTCCGACGTCGGGATCGTGCGGCCCGTCAACCATTTGTGCGCGGTCTGCGGCGAAACGGGATGCGTTCCGCGGTGGCGCAGATTGAATCGGTTCGCCAGTTCCGTCGCGCCCGTGACCTTCTCCGGGCTGCGCCGCAGGGCGAATTTCAGGCGTTCCGAGAACGCGGCTTTTTCTTCGGATGTCGGCATGAGGGAGATTGTGCAATTTCATCGCCGCATCTCAGACAACCATATGGGATAAACGTATCTCATTCGGATGAATCCCAGCCCGGATCAGGATGGTCGATGAAATTGAGGGACGCAGTGTCGAGCCGCTCCAGCAAACATACTTGTCCGAAATGGTCGGTGTGTCGTGACACCGAACTCATACTCGGCTTATCCCCGGCGGGATAAATTCGGGCAAATCCGAATCGGGCGCCGCGGCCGGTGGCTTATGAGCCCGCACGCTACAATGCCGGCGTTCCTTTGCCCGAACTGTTGCGCGGGCGCACCATTGACTCGCTGATTACCCGATTGCTCCGATTGCCATGCTCGCTACCGATTCCGATCCGATCGTCGCCATTGCCACTGCTGCCGGCCGGGGCGGCATCGGCGTCGTCCGCGTGTCGTTCGGGCGCGGCGGCGAGGCGGCTGCGCTGCCGCTGATCGACGCGTTGTGCGGGCAGAAGCTTGCGCCGCGCCATGCGAGCTACGTGCCGTTCCTCGACGCGCACGGCGCGCCGCTCGACCGCGGGATCGCGCTGTATTTCCCTGCGCCGCATTCGTATACCGGCGAGCACGTGCTCGAGCTGCAGGGGCATGGCGGGCCGATCGTGATGCAGTTGCTGCTGCAGCGCTGCCTGGATGCGGGGCGCGGCTTCGGGCTGCGGCTCGCGGAGCCGGGGGAATTCACGCGGCGTGCGTTCCTGAACGACAAGCTCGACCTCGCGCAGGCCGAGGCCGTTGCCGACCTGATCGAGGCGAGCACCGAGGCGGCGGCGCGCTCGGCCGGGCGTTCGCTCGACGGCGCGTTCTCGCGGCAGATCCATGCGCTCGTCGACGACGTGATCACGCTGCGGATGCTGGTCGAGGCGACGCTCGATTTTCCGGAGGAGGAAATCGACTTCCTCGAAGCGGCCGACGCGCGCGGCAAGCTCGCGAAGATCCGCGCGCAACTCGCGCACGTGCTCGGCGATGCGCGGCAGGGTGCGCTGCTGCGCGAAGGGTTGTCGGTCGTGCTGGCGGGGCAGCCGAACGTCGGCAAGTCGTCGCTGCTGAATGCGCTGGCGGGCGCCGAGCTGGCGATCGTCACGCCGATCGCCGGCACGACGCGCGACAAGGTCGCGCAGACGATCCAGGTCGAAGGGATTCCGCTGCACATCATCGATACGGCCGGGCTGCGCGAGACGGAGGATGAAGTCGAGCGGATCGGCATCGCGCGCACGTGGAGCGAGANNGCGCGCGGACGTCGTGCTGCATCTGCTCGATTCGCGCACGGGGATGACGCCCGATGACGCAGTGATCGCCGCGCGGTTTCCGGGCGGCGTGCCGGTGGTGCGCGTGTTGAACAAGACGGATTTGACGGGCGTGCCGGCGTGTGTCGAGCATCCGGCGGCGGAGGGCGATCTGACCGAGGTCCACCTGTCGGCGAAGCGCGGCGACGGGATCGACATGCTGCGCGCGGAATTGTTGCGGATTGCGGGATGGCAGGCGGGGGCCGAAGGCGTCTATCTGGCGCGCGAGCGGCACCTGATCGCGCTGCGAGCCGCGCAGGAACATCTCGCGCAGGCGGCGGATCACGCGGAGCAGCGCGCGCAGTCGCTCGATCTGTTTGCCGAGGAACTGCGGCTCGCGCAGGAGCAGCTCAATGCGATTACCGGGGAGTTCACGTCGGATGATCTGCTGGGGGTGATTTTCAGCAGGTTTTGTATTGGGAAATGATACTGCCGGCGGCGTGCCATCGAGTACGAACAGCGCTGGCACTCATGCATCGTCATTGCCGGATGCCGAAACGAATTCAAACATCCGGAATGATGTGGTGCTCGGCCGGAAGGCCTTAATCCCAATGACGATGATGGTGATAATACCCGCCCCCACCGTAATACCG
>NZ_LZXX01000103.1:0-3969 GCF_001729305.1 Burkholderia sp. A2
GCGCGGCCGACAGCGACACGGCAAGCAACTGTTTGACACGCATGGCAGGATGAAAACGACGCCGTCCCGCGCGCGGCGCGCATCGCGGCGTGTGGTCTGAATATTCGGGTCATTGTACCGGCGCCGCGACGACTGTCCCGTGCCGCGCGTGCGTCATCTGCGCCTGCGGCAACGCGGACGCCGCTGCTATGATAGGCGCCCGCTGCGCGGTTGGATCGGTTCGTCGCGCCGGTACGGGATTCGACGCGCGGCCGATCGCGAAGCCGGATCGACGGACGTGCGCGCGCACGCCGCTCCACGAGAGGAAGACATGTCAGGACTCACCCATTTCGATGCCGCCGGCCATGCACACATGGTCGACGTCGGCGACAAGCAGGAAACCCGTCGCATCGCGATCGCGCGCGGCACGATCCGGATGCTGCCGGCCACGTTCGCGCTGATCCGCGACGGCNNTCGGCGTCGCGCGCATCGCGGCGATCCAGGGCGCGAAGCGCACGGCCGATCTCATTCCGCTGTGCCACCCGCTCGCGCTGACGCGCGTGGCCGTCGACTTCGAACTCGACGACGCGCTGCCGGGCGTGCATTGCGTCGTGCAGGTCGAGACGTTCGGCCGGACCGGCGTCGAAATGGAAGCGCTGACGGCCGTCCAGGTCGGGCTGCTGACCGTCTACGACATGTGCAAGGCGGTCGATCGCGGGATGGTGATCACGGACGTGAGCGTGCGGGAAAAGCGCGGCGGGAAGTCGGGGG
This sequence comes from Burkholderia sp. A2, assembly GCF_001729305.1. NCBI lineage: Bacteria > Pseudomonadati > Pseudomonadota > Betaproteobacteria > Burkholderiales > Burkholderiaceae > Burkholderia > Burkholderia sp. A2. Next base: position 751 of record NZ_LZXX01000103.1, read on the forward strand.
ACTGGAAGGCGGAAGACGCGGCGGAGTGAACAGCCGGGCGCAGCCGGCCCGGCAGCAGAACATGCGCGGCGACGCCATGTCGACCAGGGGCAAGAAGCCGAATAGCGATAGCTGCACGATGAACGTGCCGTCGTACTCGCTCGAACTGGACGACGGCACCTTCAAGACTGACGCGTTCAAGACCCATCCTCTCGCCTGTCTCGACGACGCTCTGGCCGGGCTCGGGCCTGTTGAACTGAGGCCGAAATGAAATGACGGGAAAATTCCCGACGCTGTCGCTCGGCGCGGCAGTCGTGTTCATCGTTCTGACCGGGTGCCGCGGACGCCGGCAAACCCCGTCACACCTTTGACGGCATCGACCTCGGCCCGGACGGTACCTTGCGCATGGCATACCACGTCGAAAAATCCGAGTACGCTCCCGCCAGAAGCGTTGTCTATCGGCTCGGCTAGGAACAATCCGGGTTCGTCCTGGACACCGTGTTGCCTGAACAGGGGATCGTCAACCTGTCCTCGTCACCGACCGCGTCGGATCACTATGCGCTGTACGCGCTGTCGCGTCTCGGCGAACCGCGCAATTTCGATAATCCCGCCGACAAGGGAAAACGCGTCGGCGCCATTTCGACCTGGACGAACGGCGCGCCCGAACAGGTGCGGCAGTTGCATTCCTTTGACGACACGCTGACGCTCGATAGCCTGAGCGTCGGCCGGGGACGGATTGCTGCTCGTCTACGCAACCGGCGCCAGCCGCAACGGCACACCGCTCGATCTCACGTTCGTCAGCAGCGACGCGGGAAAGACCCGGAGCTCGAGCAGGGAGAAACCGACTCAGGGCGGATATTTCAATGCCCAAACGAACACGTTGTATTCGCTGGTCGCCTATACGCTCAAGAAGCGGCAGTTCTGACCGTTCCGATGCGATTCCCGCGGGGCGCCGTCGCGATTCGGGTGCCGGCTCCGCGGCAGCGCACGTCGAGCGCGCGGCACAGCCGCCGCACGGATCGACTTTCGGTGCCCGCGTGCAACGATGCGGCCATCGGCGCGCGGCACGCCCGTCACTGGGCGCGCCGCGGCTCGAACACGAACGGTTGGGTCAACAAGAAAGGATTCGCGGTCGCGCCGGTCTGCACGCAGGTCGCGTGCGTCATCGCGTCGACGGCCGCGCGGTCCGCCGCCGCGTTGCGGCTGCTCGTCGTCACGGTCACGTTCTGCGCTTCGCCGGACGTCGTCATCAGCGCGCGCACGAGCACGGTGACCGGACGCGTGAGCGGTTTCGCGCTATCCGGATAAACGGCACGCGGGATATGGCAGGTCAGCTTGCTTTCCTGCGACGACGACAGCATCGCGCAGCCGGAAAACAGCACGGCGACGGCAGGCAGGATCAGGAGTGTGGAGCGAAAGGCCATGGTCGAATGTCGTTCTTCAGTACTGTTCTGGGCACATACGTCGTGCGCCGGCAGCCTTCCGTCGGCCGCATCGCATGTGTCGCACTGCGCCGCGGCCATCGGACCGGCGCCCCGTTACGGCCGCGCGGCCGAGCGATGCTCGACCGCGATCCTGCTCGGCGGAATGCCCGGATGGCCGGGACATTCTCCGTATTCACACCGGCTACGCCCCGCGCCGGCGGCACGCGAGCGCTTTCGCGCATTGTGCACGCGCCGCCCCGTCAGTGGCGGCGATTTGACAATGGTTGACGCGAATCGCTGCCCATTCGACCGGAATCCACGCGATCCGCGACGTAATCGATACCCCGACCGGTTTGGCGCGCCATGCGTCGGGCCGTGTTGCTCCGACGTCAGCCGCCGTCAGCGCGGCGCGGTCGACGCCGGAATGCCCCGTTCCGGCGTGCACGACGGGCGTCAATCCGAATCGTCGTCGTCCGAATCGTCGCCCTCGTCTGCCGGCGCTTCCCCGTACTTCGCGACGACGGCCGCCCTGAACGACTTCAGCGCCGGCTCCTGGTCGCACAGCTTGTACAACGCGGCCAACTGTTGCGGCCAGTCCTTCAATTCCTTCGCAAACACATGCAGCCGCGCGACGGTATCGAGCGCGTCGGCTTCACGGCCGGCCAGCGCCTGCAGCACCGCATAGCGGCGCAGCACCGTCTCGCCGGGCAGCAGCGCGATNNCGCCGCCAGCACGCCGCCGAACGACAGCGCCGCGAACAGCCCGAATGCCGCGCGCCCCGGCAGGATACGCAGCGGCTTCACCTCGAGCAGCCCGATCACGAACATCGCCGGCAGCAGGAAGAACATGTATTGCTGCGGATACTCGACCAGCGCATGCATCAGCAGGATGCCGATCAGCGCGAAGCCGAACACGCGCATGCTCGACTGCGGCGCCCGCACCGCGCGCACGAACCACGTGACGAGCGTGACGGCGAGCACGCCGAGCCCGACGAGACCGGACTTCGCGAGCAGATCGATGAAGATGTCGTGCGAGTTGTTCGCGATCTCGACGCCGCCGAGCGTGCGCACGAGCGCAAACTGGTGCGACGGGAACTCGCCCCAGCCGACCCCGAGCAGCGGATGCTCGCGGAACATCGCGAGCCCGTACTTCCACAGCGCGAGGCGCGGCGCGATCTGCCCGGCATCGCGCATCCGGTCGGCTGCCGACTCCGCGAGATTCAGGTGGTAGTGCACGTTGGCCCAGCGCACCGCGACGTTCACCGCGATGAACGCGACCGCAAGCACGACCGGTATCAGCCACGCACGCGCATTGCCCGGCGTGCGGCGCGATTCGACCCACGCCATCCAGAAACCCGCGACGACCATCACCGCCACCTGCAGCCACGGCCCGCGTGACACCGTCAGCGCGAGACCGACCGACAGCACGAGCGACAACGCGAGCCATGCCCACACCGCGAGCCGGCGCGTCTGCACCAGATACAGCGCACCCGCGAGCGCGAAGGCGATGTAGCTGGCCAGATGGTTCGCCTGCGCCATGTTGCCGTACGGGCGGCGGTCGACCGCGATGTTGTACACCACGACGAACGGCGAGACGGCCGATTCGAGGTGGAACAGCTGCACGATCTGGGTGCCGACCGCGAACACGCCGCCCACGAGCAGCGCACCGGCCATCATCCGCGACACGATTTCCGCCATCCCGTCGCGCGCCAGCGCATATCCGGCCTGCATCGCGACCAGCGCGGCGGCGAGATAGCCGACCGCCAGCCAGTTCATCGACGGCACCTTGAGCGGGATCAGCGCGACCTGCGCGATCA
>NZ_LZXX01000103.1:4016-4518 GCF_001729305.1 Burkholderia sp. A2
CAGCGCGACCTGCGCGATCAGCACCACCGCAAAACCGAGCGGCACGGCGAACGCCGCCGGCGCGGCAAACGGCTGGGCCGGACGGCCGGTGCGTGCGAGCAGCACGACGGACACGCCCACCAGCAGATACAGCACCAGCGCGGAAAACTCGGAATAGAAGGTCGGGATCGGATACGTGTGATTCGTGATCGCGTACGGCACGATCAGGGCGACAGCCAGCGCAACGAGCGACAACGAACGGGAAAAAGTGGAAGGCATGAGCGAACCGGATGTCAGCAACCGGCGCACTATACAAAACTTTCCCTGCTCTGTGCGGGGCTGTCGCTCCGCGAGCCGGCGCGAGCCGCAGCCTCGCCGGCCGAAGCAGCGGCCGGCGAGGCCGCATGCGCGGCCGCCCTCCCTCTCCGCCAGCCTTATGCACGGCACTCCGCGGGCGCATATTTCCCGGGCAGCGTCGCGGCGTTACCGGGCAACGGCCCCGCGCCGGGCGCCGGCAGCGACG
>NZ_LZXX01000103.1:4558-5542 GCF_001729305.1 Burkholderia sp. A2
CGCGTCCTTGCCGGCGGCGAAGCATTCCCACGCAATCGCGCCCGCCTGTATCGCCCCCTTTTTGAGCGGCACGCGCGCGGTGGGCGCATCGGCCTTGTCGGGCGCCGACGGCACGAGCACCAGCGTATTCGTGCCGGCCGCGGCGACGCGGGCGGTGAACGCGACCGTGATCTGGCCGGTGGCGCCGTCGATCGCAACCGATTCGACGTTGCGGGTCGCGGCAGGCGGGCTGTAGCCGCCGTCGAGGCTCGCGCCGCTCGCGGCATTGTCGGCGACCGCGAGCCGCGCCGACGACGCGAGCGCAAGCCCCTCGCCGACACGCGACCGCGCGAGGTAATCCTGGTACGCGGGAATCGCATAGGCTGCGACGACGCCGACGATCGCCAACACGATCATCAGTTCGATCAGCGTGAACCCGGCCAGCCGCCAGCGCGACGACGGCCGGTTCGCGCGCCGCAGATCGGCGGCAACGCGACGGAACAGGGAAACGGAAAAGGCTTCGAACATGGCAGGCTCCGGAAACGAAAAACGCCTGCCGACAAAGGCAGGCGTCTCGATCGTAGCCAGCGGGCCGCGAAGCCGGCAGTCGGCCGGATGGCCAGTCAGTGCTGCGGCACGTCGCGGCGTTTCCTGAGCGCGTAACCGATCGCGACGACGAACAGTGCGCCGACGATGCTCGCGCCGTAGATCACTTCCGGCGTATCGAGCACGGGCCAGCGGTCGCCGACCGGGTCGTTCACGATCAGCCCGCCCGCGATCCAGCCAAGCAGCCCGGCGCCGAGCGCNNCCACACGATGATCGGCACGCTGACGACGAGCCCGAAGATCACGAGCGCGATCCGGTGCGACGGATCGGCCTGCTCGGCCGCGCCGGCGATCGCGATCACGTTGTCGAGGCTCATGACCGCATCGGCGATCACGATCGTCTTCACGGCATCCCACAGCCGGTCGGCCGGCTTGATGTTGTCGTGCGCGTCGGCGGCCG
>NZ_LZXX01000103.1:5629-8739 GCF_001729305.1 Burkholderia sp. A2
TTGTCGCCGCCGAGCAGGATATCGATGATGACGATCTGGAGAATGGCGCCCCAGTGGAGCGAGGTCAGGAATTCGAGCATGGCGGTGAGGAAAGGGCAGCGGCCGCCTCACGGGCGACCCGGTTCATCGTCGGCACATGCAGGACGCATGCCTGGTGCTTACGAATTCATTGCGGGAGCATAACAAAAAACGCCGGCAAGGCCGGCGTTTTCTGCAGGACGGACCCGATGGAAATACTTACAGCGCCTTCTTCAGCAGCCGGCCCATTTCCGACGGGTTGCGCGTGACGGTGATGCCGCACGCTTCCATGATTTCCAGCTTCGCTTCGGCCGTATCCGCACCGCCCGAGATCAGCGCGCCGGCGTGGCCCATGCGCTTGCCCGGAGGCGCCGTGACGCCCGCGATGAAGCCGACCACCGGCTTCTTCATGTTGTCCTTGATCCACTCGGCGGCATTGGCTTCGTCCGGACCGCCGATTTCGCCGATCATCACGACCGCGTCCGTATCCGGATCGTCGTTGAACATCTTCATCACGTCGATGTGCTTCAGACCGTTGATCGGGTCGCCGCCGATACCGACTGCCGACGACTGGCCGAGGCCCAGCGCCGTCAGCTGCGCAACCGCTTCATACGTCAGCGTGCCCGAACGCGACACGACGCCGATGCGGCCCTTGCGGTGGATGTGACCCGGCATGATGCCGATCTTCAGCTCGTCGGGCGTGATCGTGCCCGGGCAGTTCGGCCCGAGCAGCAGCGTCTTGCGGCCTTCGCGACGCATGCGGTCCTTCACTTCGATCATGTCGCGCACGGGAATGCCTTCCGTGATGCAGATCGCGAGATCCAGATCGGCTTCGACCGCTTCCCAGATCGCAGCAGCCGCGCCTGCCGGCGGCACGTAGATGACCGACACGGTCGCGCCGGTTTCCGCCTTCGCTTCCTTGACGCTCGCGTAGATCGGAATGCCTTCGAAATCTTCGCCGGCCTTCTTCGGGTTCACGCCCGCGACGAATGCTTCGCGGCCGTTTGCGTATTCACGGCAGGCGCGCGTATGGAACTGACCGGTTTTGCCGGTAATGCCCTGCGTGATGACCTTCGTGTCCTTGTTGATCAGAATCGACATGTATTTTGACCTCTGTTCGATGGGCGTCGCGTGCAAACCGCGCCGCCCTACGTGTTCATTAGCGCGTGCTTACTTGCCTGCGGCAGCCGCGACGACCTTCTGCGCAGCCTCTTCCATGCTGTCGGCCGAGATGATCGGCAGGCCCGAATCGGCCAGCATCTTCTTGCCGAGGTCCTCGTTCGTGCCCTTCATGCGCACGACGAGCGGCACGTTCAGGTTCACGGCCTTCGAACCGGCGATCACGCCTTCCGCGATCACGTCGCAGCGCATGATGCCGCCGAAGATGTTCACGAGGATCGCCTTCAGGTCCGGGTTCTTCAGCATCAGCTTGAACGCTTCCGTAACCTTCTCGGTCGTCGCACCACCGCCGACGTCCAGGAAGTTCGCCGGCTCGCCGCCGAACAGCTTGATCGTGTCCATCGTGGCCATCGCGAGGCCTGCGCCGTTCACGAGGCAGCCGATGTTGCCGTCGAGCGAGATGTATGCGAGGTCGAACTTCGACGCTTCGATTTCAGCCGGATCTTCTTCGTCCAGATCGCGGTACGCGACGATTTCCGGGTGGCGGAACAGCGCGTTCGAGTCGAAGTTGAACTTCGCGTCGAGTGCGGTGACCTTGCCGTCGCCGGAGACGTTCAGCGGGTTGATTTCAGCCAGCGATGCGTCGGTTTCCCAGAATGCCTTGTACAGGCCTTGCAGGATCGCGCGCGCTTGCGGAATCGATGCGGCCGGCACGCCGATCTTCGCGGCGAGGTCGTCGGCCTGCGCGTCCAGCAGGCCCGTCGACGGCTCGACGATGACCTTGTGGATCAGTTCCGGGTGCTTTTCGGCGACTTCTTCGATGTCCATGCCGCCTTCGCTCGAGCCCATCAGCACGATCTTCTGCGAGATGCGGTCGACGACGAGGCTGACATACAATTCCTGCTTGATGTCCGCGCCTTCTTCGATCATCAGACGGTTGACCTTCTGGCCTTCCGGGCCCGTCTGGTGCGTGACGAGCTGCATGCCGAGGATCTGGTTCGCGTATTCGCGCACCTGCTCGATCGACTTCGCGACCTTCACGCCGCCGCCCTTGCCACGGCCACCCGCGTGGATCTGAGCCTTCACGACCCATACCGGGCCGCCGAGCTCTTCCGCCACCTTGACGGCTTCGTCAACCGAGAACGCCGGCTTGCCGCGCGGTACCGCGACGCCGAATTTCCGCAGGATTTCCTTACCCTGGTACTCGTGAATCTTCATGCGTGATTCCCTTCAGTCTGAGAGTTGGATGAAATGTCGCTTAAGACGCTTCTTCGAATGATTTCCGTTCATTCCTTCGTGCTGCCTTCACCGGGCAGATCCGGCCGAATCGGGCCATACCAGCGCGGGTAGTATTGCCGCACGACCTCGCCGTCGAATCGCAGCGCCCGGCAGCGGCCGAGCTGGAAAGGCGGTTCGGCGTGCACGCCGTCGTGATCCGGCCCTTCGCCGCCCTCCTCGCGCACGTTCCATACGTCACCGGCGAACGCCTGGATCGCGGCCGTCGGCAGCACGGCGCACAGTTCGGTGAGATGGGAACAGCCTGCGACGCCGGCGAGCAGCCGGTTCGCGTTGCGGCGGAAATTGCGGAAGAGATTGAGCCCGATGAGGGCCCGATAGGCGGGGGAAGCGGATTGACAGTGACCGGGATAGGGCACCCATTCCGAAGACGCTTCGGCGTCGACGACATTGAGGTCACGGTCGATGGTCACGCGCAGCCAGAGTTCGTGGATCGGCAGGCCCTGGGGCCGGATGCCCGACGCAAGCGCGACATCGCGCGGCTTGTGGTCGGTCAGGCAGGCTTCGATGTCCCACAAGCCGTCGCCGCGCTCGTAGGCTTCCGCTCGGATTGCGCGTCGATGTCGCAACTGACGGGGCACGGGCTCGGATAGCGGCATGCTGGAGGTTGAGGCCGAAGAGGAAAACCCGTGGATTTTAGCATATTGGGTATTTGAGGCATTCGGCCCCGACGGCGG
>NZ_LZXX01000103.1:8962-10315 GCF_001729305.1 Burkholderia sp. A2
CGATGCGCGCGACGCCGACGCGCGACGCGCGGCGATGCACGAGGCTCTCGGCGAAGCGCGCGTCGGACAGCCAGCCTTCCTTTTCCAGCGCATCGAGCACCGGGTCGACGGATTCGTCCTCGCCGACGTACGGTGCGAGCTTGCGCGCGAGCTCCGCACGGCTGTATTCGCGCCTCGACAGGTAGCCGAGCGCGCGCCCCTTCAACGACCGCGGCGGCTTCGACGACTTGCGTTCGCGAGCGCCCGGGGTGTCGCTTGAAGCAGCGTCGCCGGAAGATGCGCCGGATGCACGGCGCGTGCGGCGCGGATGCTGGCTGCTGCGCGTATAGACATCTTCCGTCGCGGGCGCATCGGCTGTGCGATCGTCCGGGGCGCGATCGCTCGGAGCGCGATCGCTCGGGAAGCGGACACCGGACACACGACGGCGGGAGCGATCGTGTGCGTCGAACGATTCATCGTCGTCGAACGGATCGTCCGGTGCGGCAATCTCAAACGAAACGAGGGCATCGTCGGATGCCCTCGTCGCGGCGCGGTTCGCTGCGTTGCCGCTTGCGTCCCGCCGGCTGGCGCCCGAGGGGCCGGCCCGCTGGCCGGAGCGACCCGCCGTTTCGGGCGTGTCGTGCTCCTCCGGCTCGCCGGCCTGACCTCGGCGCGCAATCATCACTCTTCTTCGTCCATCGCCTCGGCTTCGTTGCCCGCGCCATCGGGCATGGCGACGACACCGAGCGATTCGCGGATGCGGTTCTCGATCTCGCGCGCGATTTCCGGATTTTCGCGCAGGAATTCACGCGCGTTGTCCTTGCCCTGGCCGATCTTCTCGCCGTTGTAGCTGTACCAGGCGCCGGCCTTGTCGACGATCTTCGCCTGCACGCCGAGATCGATGATTTCGCCCTGACGCGAAATGCCTTCGCCGTACAGGATGTCGAAGATCGCTTCGCGGAACGGCGGCGACACCTTGTTCTTGACGACCTTCACGCGGGTTTCGTTGCCGATCACCTCGTCGTTCTTCTTGATCGAGCCGATCCGGCGAATGTCGAGACGCACCGACGAGTAGAACTTCAGCGCGTTGCCGCCCGTCGTGGTTTCCGGGTTGCCGAACATCACGCCGATCTTCATCCGGATCTGGTTGATGAAGATCACGAGGCAGTTCGTGCGCTTGATCGTGCCGGTCAGCTTGCGCAGCGCCTGCGACATCAGGCGGGCCTGCAGACCCGGCAGCGAATCGCCCATCTCGCCTTCGATTTCGGCCTTCGGCACGAGCGCCGCGACCGAGTCGATGACGATCATGTCGATCGAGCCCGAGCGCACCAGCGCGTCGGTGATTTCGAGCGCCTGCTCGCCGGTGTCCGGCTG
>NZ_LZXX01000103.1:10510-10767 GCF_001729305.1 Burkholderia sp. A2
CCGAACTGCTTCTCGATCTGCGCGAGCGCGGCCGCCAGCGCCTTGCTCTTCTCGGCGGTCATCCCGGAGCCCTTCTTGCTATCTTCCATGAATCGTCCTTTGCTATGATGAGCAGCGTCTGTTGGAGGCGCGCCCGCATTCAAGCGCTGCCCACGAATGCAGACACTGTATAAAAAAACAGTAGTTTATGCAAGCCCGCAATGCGGGTTGCGTTGTACACGAATAACTTCGGAGACAGCCGCGCCGGCGCGAACGCC
>NZ_LZXX01000104.1:0-46309 GCF_001729305.1 Burkholderia sp. A2
TCCCCATCCCGCCCCCAATAATCCCCTTGACGCCCTATCTTCCGAAATATATCTTTAGATATGTTTTACGACACACAGGATACGATCATGCGACACAACCACTTCCGCGGCCATGCCCGATGCGACGGTCATGGTGCGCATGCCCGCCCGGACTGGTTCGCCGGTCTCTGGCACGCGATCGGCCGCCACCGTCGCGGCGGCCACGATGCATTCGGTGGCGGCCCGTTCGGCGGCCGGGGCGGGCGCGGCGGCTTTGGCGATTTCGGCGACGACGCGATGCCGCGCGGCCGCCAGTTCAGCTCCGACGATCTTCAGTTGCTCCTGCTCGCGCTGGTGGCCGAGCAACCAAGCCACGGCTACGAACTGATCAAGGCGCTCGACACGCGCTCGAACGGTTTCTACAGCCCGAGCCCCGGCATGGTGTATCCGGCGCTCACGTATCTCGACGAAGTCGGCTTCGTCGCGTCGCAGGCGGAAGGCAACCGCAAGCGCTATGCACTGACCGACGCCGGCCGCGTGCATCTCGATGCCCAGCGCGAACGCGTCGACACGCTCTTCGCGCGCCTCACGCACCTCGCTCGCAAGATGGAATTCATGCGCCGCGCGTTCGCCGGGGAATCGGCGGGCGCCGACGCGCAGGACGAATCGCAGGCCGGCTGGCTGCCGGAATTCGTCGAGGCGCGTCTCGCGCTCAAGCGCGCGCTGCTGCACAAGAGCGCCGCCGATGCCGACGAACAGCGCCGCATCGCGGCCATCATGCGCCGCGCGACGGCTGAAATCGAAGGCGGCGCCGGCGCGTGATCCGCGCCGCCCCGTCACAACCCAAGGAGAACGGATCGATGCAGAACACGTCCGAACGCACCGTCACCCGCGTGCGCCACACCCTCAAGTTCCGGCTGCTGCAGGTGCTGCGCGTGCATACCGTGACGCCGCATCTGCTGCGCGTCACGCTCGGCGGCGCCGATCTCGCGGATTTCGAATCCGCGTCGTTCGACGATCACGTGAAGGTCTTTTTCCCGCCGCCGGGCGCGGAACGGCCCGCACTGCCGACGCTCGGCGCGAACGGCCCCGAGTTTCCGGAAGGCGAAGCGAAACCGGCCGCGCGCGACTTCACGCCGCGCCGCTTCGATCGCGCCGCCTGCGAGCTCGATCTGGAATTCGTGCTGAACCACCCTGGCCCCGCATCGCAATGGGCCGCGCAAGCGCGTGTCGGCCAATGGCTCGGCATCGGCGGTCCGCGCGGATCATTCGTGGTCCCGACCGATTTCGACTGGCATCTGCTGATCGGCGACGATACGGCACTGCCGGCCATCGCGCGACGCCTCGAGGAACTGCCGGCCGGTGCGCGCGCGGCGGTCGTGCTGGAAGTCGCGGATCGCACCGCGCAGATCTCGTTCGAGACGCGCGCCGACGTGCATGAAGTCTGGCGCTTCCGCGCCGAAGCCGACACGGCGAACGGCGACGCGCTGGTGAATGCCGTCCGCGATCTGCCGCTGCCGTCGTCCGGCGACGGTTACGTGTGGGCGGCCGGCGAAGCGCTGTCGATGCGCGCGGTGCGCCAGCACCTGACCGGCGAACGCGGCATCGACAAGTCGCGCATCCGCGCGGCGGCCTACTGGAAGCGCGGCGCGGCGGCCGTGCACGAAACGCTGGAAGACTGAGCGGAGGCGCCCGGTTGCCGGGCGAATGACACAATCGTGGCGCCCACGCAGCAGCAGGCTTGGCACCGGCATCGCGGCTGGTATATATCTGTGTCTGCGCGCCGCTGTCGGGCGACAGCCGCCGCAGCCCGCCCAGGAGCGCCCGGTCATGACAAAAGAAAGCCACGCTTCGCCTTTCCTTCGCCACCTGAAGATCGCCGGCTATTGCGGCCTCGCCGCGGTAGTCGTCGCGCTGTTCGTCGCGATGTGCGCGATCCTGACGGAAAGCGCCCTCGACCGCGATACCGCGCGGCATCCGGCCGATACACCCGAACTGCGCGACGCGGCCGGCGGCCCGTCCGCGTCGGTCGAATCGGCCCGCACACCCGGCTCGTCCGGCTGACGGCGGGCTGCCGCTTCCTTCCGCTTACGGCGCCTGCCGGCGCCCCATCACGACCGCGTGCACCGAATCGCCGAGCCGTTCGAGCAGCGCGGTCACGCGTTGCCCGTACAGGTGCGCGGCCAGCGCGCCGACCGTGCCGACCAGCACGCCGCCCGCCATGTCGAACGGCCAGTGCACACCCGCATAGACGCGTCCCCATGCGATCGCCACGGCCATTGCAGCCATCACGAAGCCGGTGACCCGCGTCGTGCCGCCGAGCAGCAGGCCGACCGCCATGCTCCATGCGAACGTCATGTGATCGCTTGGAAACGAGCTGTCCGGCGCGTGCGGAATCAACTGCGTACCGACGCCGGCCATGAACGGGCGCGGCGAGAACCAGACATGCCCGAGCGCTTGCGCGACCCCGAGCGCCACACAGACGCCGACGCCGGCTTCAATCGCCTGGCGCCGCGCGGGGCGTGCACCGAAGGTCCAGGTCAGCAGCAACATCGCGGGCAGCGCATAGACGAGCCAGTCAGCGGCGAAGATCGCGAGGCGGGCAACGCCCGGGTGCGGCGCAACCCCGGCGTTGATGGCGGAAAAGAGGGCGAGATTGAGGTTCTGCATGAATCCGGTTGCGTGAGGCATAAACGATCGGCCGGTTGCCCGGCCGGAGACGAACGATGCTAGGACGTGACCGCTTAGGCGGTGCTTAAGACGACGGCCGACCGGACAAGGCCCGCGCGGCGAACGCACTTAGAACCTGCACTGCAACACAAGTTCACGCAATTGTCATATTCCCGCGCCCGCGCCTCCCGCAAAAGCTCACCATGCCTCCCGTAAAGACTCACCTTTTTCACATGATGGCGTCATCGACACGTGCGACGCTGGCGCTGCCGGGGGCCGACAGCGCCGTTTTACACCGTTCGTCTCAATATTTACGCGGCAAATAATTCGAAATCGGCAACAATTAATTCCATATGCGGCATCGCACAACGGCAACGCACAGGCATACGATTACGACCACTCATCCACGAAGCGATCAACAACAAGGAGTCCGCATGAAACCCAGCGATGTCCGATCGAAAGCGTTTGCGATGCCGTTGACCAGCCCTGCGTTCCCGATGGGCCCGTACCGTTTCGTCGATCGTGAGTTTCTGATCATTACGTACCGCACCGATCCGGACCGTCTTCGTGAAATTGTCCCCGAGCCGCTGCAAATCACCGAGCCGCTCGTGCATTACGAATTCATCCGCATGGCCGATTCGACCGGCTTCGGCGATTACACCGAAAGCGGCCAGGTGATCCCCGTCGAGTACGACGGGCAGCCGGGCGGCTATACGCTCGCGATGTATCTCGACGATCACCCGCCGATCGCCGGCGGCCGCGAGCTGTGGGGCTTCCCGAAGAAGCTCGCGTCGCCCACGCTGCACGTGAACACCGATCACCTCCTCGGCACGCTCGACTACGGCAAGGTGCGCGTCGCGACCGGCACGATGGGCTACAAGCACAAGGAACTCGACATCGACGAGCAGACGAAACGGCTCGCCGGCCCCAATTTCCTGCTGAAGATCATCCCGCACGTCGACGGCACCGCGCGCGTGTGCGAACTGGTGCGCTATTACATGCAGGACATCAAGATGAAGGGCGCATGGACGGGCCCCGCATCGCTCGAGCTGGCGCCGCACGCGCTCGCGCCGGTGGCCGACCTGCCCGTGCTCGAGATCGTCGAAGCCCGGCACATCGTCGCAGATTTGACATTGGGCCTCGGCGAAGTCGTCTACGATTATCTGGCCCAGTAATACGTCCGCAGTCCTTTCTCCCTGTCAATCCTTTCACCACGGGAATTCGAACATGAGCAACCTGAATGGCAAGACCGCAGTCGTCACGGGCGCCGCGAGCGGCATCGGCAAGGAAATCGCGCTGGAGCTGGCCAAGGCAGGCGCGGCCGTCGCGATCGCCGACCTGAACCAGGACGGCGCGAACGCGGTCGCCGACGAGATCAACAAGGCAGGCGGCAAGGCGATCGGCGTCGCGATGGACGTGACCAACGAGGACGCCGTGAACAGCGGCATCGACAAGGTGGCCGAGGCGTTCGGCTCGGTCGACATCCTCGTGTCGAACGCGGGCATCCAGATCGTCAACCCGATCGAGAACTATTCGTTCTCCGACTGGAAGAAGATGCAGGCGATCCACGTGGACGGCGCGTTCCTGACGACCAAGGCCGCGCTCAAGCACATGTACAAGGACGATCGCGGCGGCGTCGTGATCTACATGGGCTCGGTGCACTCGCACGAGGCGTCGCCGCTGAAGTCCGCGTATGTGACGGCCAAGCACGGGCTGCTCGGTCTCGCGCGCGTACTGGCGAAGGAAGGCGCGAAGCACAACGTGCGCTCGCACGTCGTGTGCCCGGGCTTCGTGCGCACGCCGCTGGTCGACAAGCAGATTCCGGAGCAGGCGAAGGAGCTCGGCATCAGCGAAGAGGACGTGATCAAGAAGGTGATGCTCGGCAACACGGTCGACGGCGTGTTCACGACGGTGCAGGACGTCGCGCAGACGGTGCTGTTCCTGTCGGCGTTCCCGAGCGCCGCGCTCACCGGCCAATCGTTCGTCGTCAGCCACGGCTGGTTCATGCAGTAACGCCGGCGTTTCCCCGACGGTAGGCGACTTCCGCGCCACCGCCCTTCTCGAGATGGCGTGCCGTCGATCGACGTCACGCCATCCATCACCGCCGTCCACGGCGGGATTTCTCGGAGCAACTGATGAAACCGCACGCGCGTACAGAAAAGCAGGCCGTCGATGCGGCGGACCTGCGCCACGAAGCCGGTGCGCCGGCCGCTGCGCGGTCGCTGCCGTACGAAACGATCGCGCTCGTCCTGCAAGGCGGCGGCGCGCTCGGCGCATATCAGGCCGGCGTATTCGAAGGGCTGCATGAAGCAGGCATTCCGCTCGACTGGATCGCGGGCATCTCGATCGGCGCGCTCAACACCGCGCTGATCGCCGGCAATGCGCCGGAGCATCGCGTCGAGCGCCTGCGCGAATTCTGGGAAACGATCTGCCAGCCTGCGTTCTTCCCGACGATTCCGGCCGCGTTCGAATTCGCGCTGTTCAACAGCATCGATCAGATCCGCACGTTCTTCACCGCGTCGCAGGCCGCCAGCGCGATGATGCAGGGCCAGCAGGGCTTCTTCGTGCCGCGCTTTCCGCCGCCGCTGCCGGGCGTGTCCGACCATCCGGAAAAAATCAGCTGGTACGACACGTCGGCGCTGCGCACGACGCTGCTGAACCTGTGCGATTTCGACCGGATCAATTCGGGCGAGACGCGCGTGTCGGTCGGCGCGGTCAACGTCGGCACCGGCAACTTCGTGTACTTCGACAACTCGCGCATCCGTCTCGAGCCCGAGCATTTCATGGCGTCCGGCGCATTGCCGCCCGCGTTCCCGCCCGTCGAGATCGACGGCGAGTACTACTGGGACGGCGGCGTCGTGTCGAACACGCCGCTGATGGAAGTGCTGCGCGCCCGGCCGCGCAGCGACACGCTCGCGTTCCAGGTCGATCTGTGGAGCGCACGCGGGCCGTTGCCGCGCACGATGGCCGACGTCGCCGAGCGCACGAAGGACGTGCAGTATTCGAGCCGCACGCGGTTCGTCACCGACACGCTGCAGCGCGAGCAGCGCTACCGCAACGTGCTGCGCCACGTGCTCGAACAGGTGCCGGAAGAACAGCGCAAGAACGACCCGTGGTGCGTCGAGGCCGAAGCGATGTCGAGCGGGAAGAAGTACAACATCCAGCACCTGATCTATCAGCAGAAAGCGTACGAGCATCACTACAAGGACTATCAGTTCGGTCTGTCGACGATGCGCGACCACTGGTCCGCGGGTCTCGACGACATCCGCAAGACGCTCGCGGTGAAGGATGGCCTCGCGCTGCCCGTCAACGACGCGGGCTTCGTCACGCACGACATTCACCGCCGCCGGTAATGCCGTGTGCAACGGGCCGCCGCGCCGCATGCGCCGGCCCGTCCTTCTTTCCGATCCGACATGCCGATTTTCATTGCGCTATTCGCGCTCATCGCCCTGGGCTGGGGCGCCGTTCATCTGTTTCACGTCATCGCCGCACAGTTCGGCCAGCCGGTCGCGATCGTGACCGCCGTGCTGGCCGCCGCGCTCCTGATCGCGCTGATCGCGTGGTGGCTGAAGCGCCGTCGCGACATCGCACCGAACGCGAAGGAAGAAGGCTGGACCCACATCGTGCATCGCGCGTGGGGCGAGTTGCGCGTGTCCGCGACGCAAGGGCTGCTGTGGCTGTCGCATGACGGCGCGGACGGCCGCTATACGCTGTCGCAGCTCGACGGCTGCGAGGCCACGCCGATCGACGGCCGCTGGCATCTCGTCGTGCGCGTGCGCGACGCCGTGCGCGGCGAATGGAAGCTGCCGATGATGGACAAGCGCGATGCGCAGCGCTGGGCGCGCGTGCTCACGCTCGCGAAGGACAACCGGCTCTGAACGCGCGTCCGGGCCGCACGGCTTGCGCGCGTCAGCCGCACGACGGCCCGCTATCGCGCACGGAGCGCCCGCAGCGCATCGAGCACGTGCTGCGTCGCCCGTTCGATCGGGCCGGCTCGATGCGCAATCCCCAGCTCGCGCCACAACGCCGGGCGTAGCGGCCGCATGACGATGCGCGCATCCGGCAGCGGGGCGCCCGCCTCATGCGGCAGCAACGTCGCGCCGTACCCTGCGGCGACCAGGCTCTTGATCGCGTCGTTGTAGTTGAGTTCGATTCGCGGCTCGGGCCGGTGGCCGCCGAGCGCGAACCATTCGGTCGTGAGCCGCGACAGGCGCGTCGTCGCATCGTTGAGAATCAGCGGCCGCGCGGCCAGATACGCGGGCGTCACACGGGCCGGAAGCGGCCAGTCCGCCGGCAGGAAGGCCATCACCGGATCGCGGCGCCACGGCCGGATCGACAGCCCCGCGACCGGCGCTTGCGGCAGCGCGACCAGCCCGACATCGAGCGTGCCTTGCGCAATGCGCGCCAGCGTGTCCTGCGACGTGAGCACCGCGATCTGCACGTCGATATCCGGATGCTGCGCACGCAATCCGGCCACCGCCTGCGGCAACAGGTGTGCGATCGCGCCGGTCGATGCGCCGAGGCGGACGCGCCCGGTCAACCCCTGTACCTGTCGCTGCACGTCGTCCAGCGTGGATTCGACTTCCGCCAGCAGACGCCGCGCCCGCTCCACCAGCACTTCGCCGATCGCCGAAGGACGCACGTTGCCGCGC
The DNA here is from genome assembly GCF_001729305.1 of Burkholderia sp. A2. NCBI lineage: Bacteria > Pseudomonadati > Pseudomonadota > Betaproteobacteria > Burkholderiales > Burkholderiaceae > Burkholderia > Burkholderia sp. A2. Next base: position 7,302 of record NZ_LZXX01000104.1, read on the forward strand.
GTGCGGGACAGCAGCGGCGCGCCGATGCGGCTTTCCAGCTCGGCGACGTGCAGACTGACGGTCGGCGGGGCGAGATGAAGCCATTGCGCCGCCGCCACGAAGGATCCGTGGTCCGCGATCGCGACCAGCGTACGCAGGCGGTCCAGACTGATCTCGCGCATCACACACCTCTCGTTCAGAAAAGCTGAATCGGACGGTCAGCAAATTCAACTTTTCCTATTCTAGGCGTTCGGTGGACGATACGGCTTCCCCGACGACCGAACGCGACGCACACGACCATCATGAGCTTCCCCACTGTCTTCATCGACGGCGACCAGGGCACGACCGGGTTGCAGATTCACGCGCGTCTGCGCGACCGCCCCGACGTGCAGCTGCTCACGCTTCCCGCCGCGGAACGCAAGGACCCTGCGCGGCGCACCGACGCACTCAACGCGTGCGATATCGCGATCCTGTGCCTGCCCGACGCGGCCGCGCGCGAAGCGGTCGGTTTCATCCGGAACCCGGCCGTTCGCGTGATCGACGCAAGTTCGGCCCATCGCACGCAGCCCGACTGGGTCTACGGCTTTCCCGAGATGGCCGACGGACAGGCGCAACACATCGCGCATGCGAAGCGCGTGACCAATCCGGGCTGCTACCCGACCGGCGCGATCGGCCTGCTGCGCCCACTGCTGCAGGCCGGGCTGCTGCCGCGCGACTACCCGGTGAGCATCCACGCGGTGTCCGGTTACTCGGGCGGCGGAAGGGCCGCCGTCGACGCGTTCGAATCGGGCGACGCCGCCGCACACGCGTTGCCGCTGCAGGTCTACGGCCTCGCGCTCGAGCACAAGCACGTGCCCGAGATCCGGCAGCATGCGGGGCTCGCGCACCGCCCGTTCTTCGTGCCGGCCTACGGTGCGTATCGGCAAGGCATCGTGCTCACCATCCCGATCGAGCTGCGCCTGCTGCCGGCCGGGGTGACCGGTGAGCGGCTGCATGCGTGTCTCGCGCACCATTACGCGAACGCGCGTCACGTCGACGTGACGCCGCTCGCGGACACACGCGCGGCAACGCATCTCGATCCGCAAGCGCTGAACGGCACCAACGACCTGCGGCTCGGTGTGTTCGTCAACGCAGACGGCGGTCAGGTGCTGCTGTCCGCCGTGTTCGACAATCTCGGCAAAGGGGCATCCGGCGCCGCCGTGCAGAATCTCGACTTGATGCTCGGTGCGCGACACGCGGCATGACGCGCCCGCAGGCATCGTCGACGGTGCCTGCGCATGCCCCCGTAAAAGCTCACCTTTAGCCGGTTTCAGGCCGTATCGTCACCCGCGGCGGCATTCAGGCCGGCCAGCGTCTCCACCAGAAAATCCACGCACACGCGCACCTTCGCCGACGCCGCGACGCGCTCCGGATACACGGCCCAGATGTTCGCGGGCTGGACCGCTTCCGGCAGCACGCGGCACAACGCGCCGCTCTCGATCAGCGGCCCGGCCTCCCAGATCGAGCGCAGCACGATCCCGCGCCCGGCCAGCGCCCATTGCACGGCCACCTCGCCGTGGTTCGTGGACAGCGCGCCGCCGACCTTCACCGTCGTCGTTTCGCCGCGCACGGTCAGCCGCCATACGCCGAACGGATGATCGCGCTCCTTGATCGCGAGACAGTCGTGCGACGCCAGATCCGCGAGCGAGCGCGGCGTCCCGCGGCGGGCGAGATAGTCGGGCGATGCGCACAGCACGCGATGGTTCGCGGCAAGGCGGCGCGCGATCAGGTGATCGGCGATGTCGTCGCCGATGCGAACGTCGAGGTCGTAGCCTTCGCCGGCCACATCGACGAGCCGGTCGAACAGATCAAGCCGCACGTTCAGTTGCGGATAACGCGCGCTGAAGTCGAGCAGCGCCGGCGCGACGACGTGCCGGCCGAAGCCGAAGCTGCTCGACATGCGCAGCGTGCCGCGCGGCACCGTGCGCGTGGTCGACACGTCCTCGACGAGATGATCGACGTCGTCCAGAATCTTTTCGGCGCGCGCGAACACGCGTTCGCCGGCTTCGGTGACCGTCATCCGGCGCGTCGAGCGATGCAGCAGGCGCGTGCCGAGCTGCGCCTCGAGCATCGCGACGCGCTTGCTGACATACGCGGGCGACACCGCGAGCTGCTCGGCAGCCGCGCTGAAGCTCGCGAGGCGGACGACCAGGCTGAACACGCGCAAGTCGTCGAGGTTCGGCGATTTATTCACGATTCGTGGAAAGTCGATTAACTTTTAAGCGATTTTAATCCAGATGGAAATAAATAGAATGACGTGACGGGCCGTTGCCTTCCCGGCAGCCGGCCAACCAGCCAAGGAGATTTGCATGACCGACAGGACTTACAGGATTGCCGTGATCCCCGGCGACGGCATCGGCCGCGAAGTGATGCCCGAGGGCCTGCGCGCGCTCGACGCCGTGACCGCGCGCTTCGGCATCCGCTTCGACTTCGTCGAGATCGACTGGGCGAGCTGCGACTACTACGCGCAGCACGGCACGATGATGCCGGACGACTGGAAAGCGCAGCTGTCGGGCATGGACGCGATCCTGTTCGGCGCGGTCGGCTGGCCGGCGACGGTGCCCGATCACATTTCGCTGTGGGGCTCGCTGCTGAAATTCCGCCGTGAATTCGACCAGTACATCAACCTGCGGCCCGCGCGCCTGTTCGACGGCGTACCGTCGCCGCTCGCCGGCCGCCGCCCGGGCGACATCGATTTCATGATCGTGCGCGAGAACACCGAGGGCGAATATTCGTCGGTCGGCGGCACGATGTTCGAAGGCACCGAGCGCGAAGTCGTGATGCAGCAGTCGATCTTCACGCGGCACGGTACCGAACGCGTGCTGAAATTCGCGTTCGAACTCGCGCAGCGGCGCGCGAAGCGCGTCACCGTCGCGACCAAAAGCAACGGCATCGCAATCAGCATGCCGTGGTGGGATGCACGCGCGGCCGAGATGGCCGAACGCTATCCGGAGATCGCGGTCGACAAGCAGCACATCGACATCCTGTGCGCGCGCTTCGTGCTGCAGCCGGACCGCTTCGACGTCGTCGTCGCGTCGAACCTGTTCGGCGACATCCTGTCGGATCTCGGGCCGGCCTGCACGGGCACGATCGGCATCGCGCCGTCGGCGAACCTGAACCCCGACCGCACGTTCCCGTCGCTGTTCGAACCCGTGCACGGTTCGGCGCCCGACATCGCGGGGCAATACATCGCGAATCCGGTCGCGATGATCTGGTCGGCGGCGATGATGCTCGACTTCCTCGGGAACGGCACGGGCCGTGAACGCGACGCGCACGATGCGATCGTCGCCGCGATCGAGGACGTGCTGCGCACGGGGCCGCGGACGCGCGATCTCGGCGGCAACGCGGGCACGCAGGAAGTGGGCGAGGCGATCGCCGCGCGGATCGCGGGCTGAGGTCGAGGGTCATGCCCGGCGCGCATGCCGGGCGGCGCTTCGTCAATCGGTCTGCGCCGAGCGACGCACGATGCGGTTGCCCACGTGTGCGAACGCCGCCGATGCGCCGGCGTGAAGTCGAGCGGTGAGCGACGACACATCGCAACGCGCACTGCTTGCGCGGTTTTTCATCGCAAGCCGAAGGATGATCCGATCGGTGAGTTGCACGTGTCGCTCGCGCACACCGATCGTCAATGCACGATCGCTTCGACACGGTCGGTGAAATGCATCGCGCGGCGACGCGCACCGCTGCACTTCGACGTATGCACCGCTTTACCGTGCGATGTCGCGTCGACCTGTTCAACGCACACAGTCCGACGCGACATTTCACCTCGTCCCGAAAAATCTCACCTTCAGCGGCAGGCTCCCGAATTTCCTCACCGTTGAACCTCCGGTGATGCGTTCGCCAATCCTTTGAACGGGCGCGAGCTTCACAGCCCGAGGTCGGACAGCCCTGGATGATCGTCCGGACGACGGCCGAGCGGCCAGTGATAAAGACGGTCCGCCTCGCGAATCGGCAGATCGTTGATGCTCGCGTGACGATGCGCCATCAGGCCGTTTTCGTCGAACTCCCAGTTCTCATTGCCGTACGAACGGAACCAGTTGCCGGCATCGTCATGCCACTCGTACGCAAAGCGCACCGCGATGCGATTGCCGTCGAACGCCCACAGCTCCTTGATCAGCCGGTAGTCGAGTTCGCGCGCCCACTTCCGCTGCAGCAGCGCGACGATCTCGTCGCGGCCCGTCACGAATTCCGCGCGGTTGCGCCAGCGGCTTTGCGGCGTATAGGCGAGCGACACGCGTTGCGGGTCGCGCGTGTTCCATCCGTCCTCGGCGGCACGCACTTTCTGGCGCGCCGTTTCAAGCGTGAAGGGCGGAACGGGCGGACGAACTTCGGGGGAAGCGGACATGGATTGCTCCTGTTCAGGGTTCTGGCTGCGAACGCACGCAGCCGGTTCGGATTCGCTGCGTCGGCTACCGCGATACGGTATCGAGCAGCAGTTCAGCCGTCGCGCGCGCATCGCGCGCGGCGTTTGCATCGCCACTGACGAGCGCCACGCCGATCGCGCCGTCGATCAACACGAGCCACTGACGCGCGATGCGCGCGAGCCCGCGGCGCGCGACGCCAGTTTCGTCGGCATAGGCGTCGAAGCGTTCGCGCACGAACGCCAGCAGGCGTGCCTTGTGCATGCGGGCGACGACGCGCACGGGATCGTCGGCGTCGGGTATCTCGCCCGACGCATTCAGGAACGCGCAGCCGTGAAAGTCGGGCTGCCCGAACCAGTCGCGCAGCACGTCGAACATGCCGAGCAGTTGCGCGCGCGGCGCGTGGCCGCGCGCCAGCGTGGCATCGACGAACCAGCGCATCCAGCGCTCGTCGCGGCGTTCAAGCGCGGCGACGACCAGCGCCTCCTTCGATTCGAAATGCGAATAAAAGCTCTTTCGTGCCGCGCCGGATCGCTTGACGATCGCATCGACGCCGGTCGCATGGATGCCGCCCGAATAGATCAGCGCTTCGGCCGCGTCGAGCAGCCGGTCGCGAACGCCCGGTTCGCCGGAGGAGTCGAGAGGTGTATTCATGGGTTTACGGTAGAACGATCGTTCTCCGTCGTCAATACCCGGATGAAAAGGCCCTGTCGGTGGGAGGGCTGAAGCGCGATCTGACGGCGCGCGTTTACGACATTTTTTCTTGAAGCCGATAGGGGACGCTCACTACACTTCGGTCACCCTGTCTACGCACAAGGACATCATGCAGCGACCGGAATCCGCGCGCCCCGCGCGCGCCTATGCGGCTTATGCGAAGCGACTCGATGGCCGCGTGGTCGTGCGGCGCTTCGATCCGCGCAGCGATTCGTACGACGTACTGACCGCGCTGCTGCATCGCGCGTTCGCGCCGCTCGGCACGCTGGGCTTCAATTGCCCGGGCGTCGATCAGCCGGCGTCGGCGACGCGCGAACGCATGCTCGCCGGCGAGTGCTTCGTCGCGCTCGGCAACGCGCATCTGGTCACGACGATGACGATGCAATCGCACGATCCCGATTCCCGCTGCGATTCGTTTCGCAGCCGGCGCGTCGCGACGCTCGGCCAGCTGGCCGTCGATCCCGTCTGGCACGGCCGCGGCATCGGCCGTTCACTGCTCGCGTTTGCACAACATCGGGCCGCCGCGCGCGGCGCGACACACCTCGCACTCGACGCGCCGCATGCGGCGGTCCGGCTGGTCGATTTCTATCGCCGCGAAGGATTTCAACTGGTCGACGTGATGCGTTTTCCAGGACACAACTACGACAGCGCGATCCTGTGCAAGGCGGTCAGTATCGCGAACGCCCGCATGTGTGCGGTCGGCACGACGCAGATCGAGGTGGCGCGGCAAGCCGGTGCGGTGTCATGAGACACGAGGCGCCGAAGCGCGACCACGGCGACGATCACGCCCGGCTCGACGCCAGGCAGGCACGTGTGCGTGCCGCGCTGCGGCTGCGCGGCGTGATGAAGCTGACGATCGTCACGATCGCGGTTACGCAGGCGCTGGCGTTCGCGTTCGAAAGCCTGCTGGCCGCGCCCGGATTCGCGCCGGACGCCGCGACGGTGCTGCTGTTTCGCTTCGTGACGTGTGCGCTCGTCAGCTTCTGGCTGCAGGCCGATGCATTGCATGCGTATCAGTACGCGGCGCAGCACGGGTTCATCACGATTCCCGGCACGCATGGCGATCCGGTCGACATCGCGCCGCAATGCCCGAAGCGCTGGCTCGTCGTGTTGTATCTTCAGCTCGAACCGCGATGGATGAAGGGTGAACGGAGCAAGTAACGATCGGCGCACCGTTGGGTGCCGTGCGCCGAGTGCATGAGTGGGTCGCAACGATATTCGCGGGCTCACGGTTGAGGTTCCGATTCCATTCGGCGTCGCGTGCGGTGCGTCGCGAACGATCGCCCGGCCAGCGAAATAGCCCGGTATGTGGAAGGGTGCGGAAGGGACAAAGCGAAGCAGAGGCAGACGGGTGAAGCAAACGCGCGATTGCCCTTCACCGATGCGAAATCGCGCTGCGATTCGGCGCGCGAACACACCTCCCGAATAATCTCACCTCAAGCGCTGAATCACGTGTGTCGACGCGCGACGGTGCACGCGCAAATGAAAACGGGGCGGCCGGCCAACGTGCCGCGCCGCCCCGTCTCTGTCGACACCCGGCTCAGGCCGTCCAGTCGAGAATCACCTTGCCGCTTTCGCCGGACAGCATCGCGGCGAAGCCTTGCTCGTAATCGTCGGCCGCGAAGCGATGCGTGATGATCGGCGACAGGTCGAGGCCGCTTTGCAGCATCGCGACCATCTTGTACCAGGTCTCGAACATCTCGCGGCCGTAGATGCCCTTGATCTCGAGCCCCTTGAAGATCACCTGGTTCCAGTCGATGGCCGTCTGCGCGGGCGGGATGCCGAGCAACGCAACCTTGCCGCCGTGGTTCATCGCCTCCAGCAGGCTCGTGAACGCGCTCGGCACGCCCGACATCTCCAGACCGACGTCGAAGCCTTCGGTCATGTGCAGGTCGGCCATCACGTCACGCAGCGACTCGCGTGCGACGTTGACCGCGCGCGTCGCGCCCATCTTGCGCGCGAGCGCCAGCCGATAGTCGTTGATGTCGGTGATGACGACGTTGCGCGCGCCGACGTGCTTCGCGATCGCGACGGCCATGATGCCGATCGGGCCCGCGCCGGTGATCAGCACGTCTTCGCCGACGAGGTTGAACGACAGCGCCGTGTGCGTCGCGTTGCCGAACGGATCGAAGATCGATGCGAGATCGTCGGAGATCTCCGGCGGAATCTTGAACGCGTTGAACGCCGGAATCGCCAGGTATTCGGCGAACGCGCCTTCGCGGTTCACGCCGACGCCCACCGTGTTGCGGCACAGATGCCGGCGCCCGGCGCGACAGTTGCGGCAGAAACCGCAGGTGATGTGGCCTTCGCCGGACACGCGATCGCCGATCGCGAAGCCGCGCACTTCCTGCCCCATCTCGACGATCTCGCCGACATATTCGTGACCGACGTGCATCGGCACCGGAATCGTCTTCTGCGCCCAGTCGTCCCACTTCCAGATATGGATGTCGGTGCCGCAGATCGCCGTGCGGCGGATCTTGATCAGCACGTCGTTGTGGCCGACTTCGGGGCGCTTCACGCGCGTGAGCGTGAGGCCGGGGCCACGTTCGAGCTTTGCCAGTGCTTTCATGGTCGCGCCTCCGTCAGATGATGCCGAGCGACTTGCCGACGCGCACGAACGCGGCGACCGTCTGGTCGATCTGTTCGGGCGTATGCGCGGCGCTCATCTGCGTGCGGATGCGCGCACGGCCGCGCGGCACCACGGGGAACGAGAAGCCGATCACGTAGACGCCTTCGCCGAGCAGCTTGTCGGCCATGTTCGTCGCGAGCTGCGCGTCGCCGAGCATCACCGGGATGATCGGATGCGCGCCGGGCACGAGCGTGAAGCCGGCCTCGGTCATCTGCTTGCGGAACCGCGCGCCGTTCTCGCGCACGCGCTCGCGCAGCTTCGCGCCTTCGTCGCTGCCGAGCAGCTCGAGCACCTTCAGCGATGCCGCGGCGATGCTCGGCGTGAGCGTATTCGAGAACAGATACGGACGCGAGCGCTGGCGCAGCAGCTCGATCACCTCGCGACGCGCGGCGACATAGCCGCCCGACGCGCCGCCGAGCGCCTTGCCGAGCGTGCCGGTGATGATGTCGACGCGGCCTTCGACGCCGCAGTGCTCGGGCGTGCCGCGGCCATGCGTGCCGATGAAGCCGACTGCATGCGAATCGTCGACCATCACGAGCGCGCCGTAGCGATCGGCGAGATCGCAGATGCCTTTCAGATCGGCGATGATGCCGTCCATCGAGAACACGCCGTCGGTTGCGATCAGCTTGTGGCGCGCGCCCGCGGCGTCGGCTTCCTTGAGCTTCGCCTCGAGGTCGGACAGATCGTTGTTCTTGTAGCGCAAACGCTTCGCCTTGCACAGGCGAATGCCGTCGATGATGCTCGCGTGATTCAGCTCGTCGCTGATCACCGCGTCGTTCTCGTCGAGCAATGTCTCGAACAGCCCGCCGTTCGCGTCGAAGCAGCTCGAATAGAGGATGCTGTCCTCGGTGCCGAGAAACGCGGCCAGCGCGCTTTCCAGTTGCTTGTGGACGGTTTGCGTGCCGCAGATGAAGCGCACCGATGCCATGCCGAAGCCGTCCTGGTCGAGGCCGGCCTTCGCCGCGTCGATCAGGCGAGGATCGTTCGCCAGACCCAGATAGTTGTTCGCGCAGAAATTGAGCACGCCGGCGCCGCTGGCGAGCCGCACGGCTGCCGCCTGGGGACTCGCGATCTCGCGCTCGGTCTTGTAAAAACCGTCCGCGCGGATCTGGTCGAGCGTCCCGCGCACCTGGGCGAGAAAGGCATCACGCATCGCAAAGCTCCTGACAGGGTTTCGCATTCCGCGGCGCACGGCTCGTGGCGGCGCAACGGCCTGCTACTGTTATAGTCGGTCGTTCGGTTGACCGCATTTATCCGATATTCCGAACTAGAATTCGAAATATCGAACAACTCTAAGCGAACGGAATCCAAATGGCAAGTTCCTCCGGATCGCGGCGCATGCCTGCCGACGCCGCCCCGCAGCCGCCGGCCGCGACCCCGCCGCGCGTCGGCGAGCAGATCCAGCGGCTGCGCAACGAGCGCAAGCTGACGCTCGACGACCTGTCGCGCGCAGCCGGCGTATCGAAATCCATGCTCTCCGAGATCGAGCGCGACAAGGCCAACCCGACGATCGCCGTCGCATGGCGGCTGACGAACGCGCTCGGCATCACGCTCGACGAACTGTTCTCGCAGCCGAAGGCGCCCGAGACGATCCGCGTGGACGGCCCGCACGACATTCCGACGCTCGCCGGCCACGACGGCCGGTACCAGTTGCGCGTATGGGGCCCGATCGAACTCGCCGGCAAGTTCGAGTGGTACGAGCTGACGCTACCGGGCGGCGGCGCCCTGATATCGAACGCGCACGAACCGGGCACGCGCGAGCACCTCACCGTGCTGCAGGGCGCGATGGAAATCGAGGCCGCCGCGGCCAGCCGCCGACTGAAGGCGGGCGACACCGCGCGCTACCCCGCCGACGAGCCGCATGCGATCCGCAATCCCGGCAAGGCCGAAGCGCGGGCACTGCTGATCGTGATCCATCGCTGACGGCGCGTATAGCTGGCCAAAAGGTCAGTCGCAGGCCTGTTGCGGAAAATACTGTATGTTTGTACAGTATACGGACATTCCGCCATGCATGGGCCGGAGCCGGCGCACCGAGGCGCCTGTCCCGGTCGACAGGAGCCTGCAATGACAGAAGAACAAGATTTGGCCGCGCTCAGCTTCAAGGCTGCCGCGCATGACCTCGAATTGATCGTTCGCCATATCGCCGGGCGCTACATCCGTCAGCGCGTGCCGCTGACGTGGCGCCTGCTGCATGCGATCGAAGCCGAAGCGCTCGCCGATCTCGGCTTTGCCAGCCGGCACGACGCGGGCATGCGTCAACTGTTCGAACGGCCGTCGGACATGACGTTTCCCGAAACGGACGATCCGATCGACTTCGGGCGCTCGAATGCGCTGCCCGCGGTCTTTTCGTTCGCCGTTCTCGCGTACGAAGCCGCGGCAAACGCGCAGGACACCGCGCGTCCCGCGCGTCCGCACCGCCAGTCCAAGGCGTGGGGCGACTGACGGCCCAGCCCGGCCGCCGCGCATGGCGGCCGGTTCACCCGCTTGCTGCCCGATACGTTGCGGAAAAGGGCTACCATATACGCAACTAACGGAATTACTACCATGTCTCTTCCCGCCTCTCCCCACACGACCTCGCCGGAAGAAAAGGATCTGTTCGACCGCGATGCGTCCGACTGGGTCGCCTCGCCCGAAGCCGCGTTCGACGCATGGCTGGCGATGCAGGACTATCGCCGCTCGTCGGCCGACGTCTATCGCGCGCAATGGGGCGCGTTTCTCGCGTGGATGCGTGCACATCAAAAGAATCTGGCGACGGTCGATACGCCGACCATCGCGAATTTCGTCGGCGAACTGCCGATCAAGAAAACGCAGCGAATGCGCTATCTCCGGCTCATCGAGCGTGTGCTCGATCATGTCCGCCGCACCGAGTACGCGTCGACCAATCCGGCCCGCTTCATTGCTCAGGATGGCGAAGCGAATTGGCGCAAGGCGCGCGACAACGAACCGACCGGTTTCCTCACGCCTGCGGAACGTGCGACGTTGCTCGCGTATCTGTTTTCGCCGATCGGCGTATCGGGTTCCGCGTACTGGAAGGAGCGCCGCGACCGCGCGCTCGTCGCCGCGTTTCTCGGTGCCGGCATCAAAACCGGCGAAGCGCGCGCACTTACGATTAGTTGCATCAATACGAGCGGCACGTCGCTGCGGATCGAGTCGACGCATCCCGACTACTCGCGCGACACCCATCTGGCCTCGTTCGCCATTGCGTTGCTCGAAGCCTGGCTCACCGAACGCAAACGCCAGGAGATTCCGGGAGAGCTCGTCTTCCCCGCATCACATGCCGGGCGGCCGATGCACAAGGCGACGATGCTGCGCGCGATCGATGCGATCGTCGAATCGGCCGGGCTCACGTCGTCACGCACGGCGCGCGCCAGCCCGCAAACATTGCGCAATACCTACGCGGCCGAACTGTTCGAGCACGACGTGCCGCCAGAGCGCGTCGGCAAATGGCTGGGCTTCATGCGGCCGATCTCGTCGAATCGCCTGCATCGTGCATGGAAAAACTGGCGTGACGGGCTGGCCGACAACAACGGTGACGGTGACACGTCCGACGGCGACGAAACTCACTGATCGGGAAACGGCTGCTCACGCGAAACGATCCGTGAGCAGCCTTGCGTGGCACAGGCTCACCGTTTCATGGCTCCCGAAAAACCTCACCTCAAGCTTCCCGGATCCTCTCACCTGTGCGGCGGCGCCGGCGTCCGGGTCAGGTCTGCGCAAAACGCGCGACGGCTTCGAAGCGGGACGGCCATGCGCCCGACGCGTGCTCGCACTCGGGGCATGCGACTTCAAAACCGTCGTTCCCGTGTGACAGTTCCGGTTCGCCGTCGCAATGCGGGCACCGGGTCGGCGCCGGAATCTCGTGATCCAGGGAGGTGCCGATCGCGGCATACGCGTCCGCATCGAGTCGTCCCGCGTCGGCCAGGCGCCGGATCAGTGCGGCGATTTCCGGACTCATTCCGCGGTTCGCGCGCAACGAATTCATGTCGCGCGTGGCGCGCTCCAGTTCGTCGCTCTGGGCACGCAACTGTTCTTCGAGCCGGTCGGCACGCGCCTTGGCCGAACTCAACTGCTGCAGGAAATCGAATTCCTTGCGCTGGACGTCGCGCAACCCGCTCTGGTAGGTCGACGCCATGCTGCGCAACGAATCCAGTTCGACCAGCATCGGCTTGACGCGGCGTTCGGCTTCAGCCACCGCATCCTTGATTTGCTGCGCGTAATGCTCGGTGCGCTGCTGTAGTTCGGCTTGCAGCGCATCGATGCGGTCGCGTAGTGCGGCGTTCTGAGCCTGTTCGGCATCGATCCGGCCGGCAGCCGTGGCCAGTTCCTTTTCCAGCCGAGCGACTGTGGTGAGCAGCGTTGCTTCGCTTGCCGAGCCGTGGGTGGTCTGCGACGCAAGCTGAACCTCGAGTTCCGTTACCCGCGCCTGTAATTGCTCGTTTCTCGCTTCACCGCGCGCGAGCGCGCTCTCAAGCGTTTCCTGACGGACGGCGGCGTCGCGCAACCGTTGTTCCGCGTCGGCCATGTCGGCACGCACTTGCTCGCGATCCGCATCGAGGCTGTCGCGCGCGACTTTCAATGCCTCTTCATAGAGTGCGCCGAGCAACGCGCCGGCCTTTTCCTCGACTGCCTTCGGGATCGCCGCGCCGTCGAGCCGGATCTTCGAGGCTGAACGGATGCGCTCCCAGAAATGGTCGATGTCTTTCGGGATGTCGCTGGCGCTGCCGGTCTGGGTGAGATCACGGACGTTGGCGGCCGACGGCCGGATGCCGAGATCGAAGAACAGGCGCTTGCACGCATGCAGTGACAATTCCTGACGTCGTGCACCGCTCGCGCGCAGCGATTCCAGTTCTTCCCGAATGACTTGACGCATTTCGTCCAGGGTCATGGCCATACTCGTAGACAATGAAGTGTGGCAATCATAACGAAATACGTGTTCTTTGATACTTCTTTCAAGGGTCCGTTGTGAATTTACGTCGTTTTGCACAGAAACAGGATCTGTGAGCCCATCTCGCTGAAGGTGGCCTGGAATTCCGTGAAACAAAACGAAGAAAGTCCGCCAAGTCCTTGTGCTGAAAGTGATTTTCCGCGAACCCCGATTTCGAGCATTTGTTTCACATGACGGCAGATCCGATTGCCTGGGGGTGTTCAGGGGTTGGGGTGTCTGTGGAAAACTCGTCAGCCGATGGCTTGAGAGTATTAGAAGTAAACACCCTTGAACCCTTAGTTAAAAACGTTAACGCCACGGCACAGCCTTATGGTGCAAGGCTTTCCGGCCGACAAGGTGAAGTTTTACGGGAGCCAAGGTGATCTTCTGCGGGAGCTGACGTGATGGGGTTCAGGGAGCTGCGTGAGCCGATGCAGGAAGGGTCGTGAGCGGATTCGGGATCACAGTAAAACAAGCGTTTTCCCACAGGTGAGGGTTTTCGGGGCTGCACAGCCGCGGAACCCGCACTGTGCCTGACTGCACAGTTTTCTGCCTGTGCAGACATAGGTGAGAATTTGCAGGACGTGCTTCGCGCCCTGATTCTGCCCATCTTTTGGGCAGATTGGGCGAAAGGTGAGGTTCCACGGGACTCGACGGGAATTTGCTGTGAGGATTTCCGGGAAGCGAACGCCATTTTGCACAGCAAAAGTGCTTTTGGGCACCTGTGATGCCCCAAAGGTGAGGCTTTTCGGGAGGGAAATCCGGGTTTTCCTGCTCCAATCCCCTTAAGGTGAGCTTTTTCGGGGCATCGATCACAGACCGCGATTTCCGTCACAGGTGAGGCTTTCCGGGAGCCGTATTTGCTTAAAAAATGATCAAAGGTGAGGCTTTTCGGGACTCTTGACGGGCCTCATTCGTCGAAAAGCCCGCCAGGACTGGCGGATATCTCATTTTTGCTGTGCCACTTTTTGGCACAGGTGAGACTTTTCAGGGGCCGACATCCGGTTGTCAGATGACGGATTCCCGTCGAAAGGTGAGGTTTTTCGGGGGGGCCGCGCGATGCACAGCCAAATGCCTTCTGTGTATAAGTATCGGAAGAGATTGAGATTTTTGATACCGTGCCGGTTACGGTGAGGTTTTTCGGGAGTCGTTTCCGGACCCGCTGCGGTGCCGCACTTCTTCTGTAAGGTGAGCGTTTTCGGGAGTCATTGGCAGCCAGTCCCGCGTGTGTCGGACGTTCGTCGGCATTCGGACGAATCCACATGCTGTGCTTAAGGTGAGAATTTTCGGGACCGGATACGATTCGTGCGCTGTACAATGCGCGCCCGGGCGGGTCAAGCCGCCGCCAATCGGGCCGCGCGTGCCGGTATCGATCGCGATTTTCCACATGTCGAAGCCGAACCGATGTTCCGGCGGGCCGCGCCTGTACATGCATACAGGCCGATGGGCGGTGGTCCGGGACGAACGGTGAGGTGCAATCGCGACCCTGTGTCGAACTCACGGTTGCGCAGTCGCAAAATTACGACAAATCGAAAGGTGAGCCGATACGGGAGCCAATTTCGCACGTGTCCTGCACAGGTGAAATTCTGTGAATCGGCGCATGCCGCGGCACGTCTGGACGAGTCCGGAACGCCGTACGGGCGGACCGGTGAGCGTTTTCGGGAGCGGTTCGGGTGAGTGCCGTTTTGCCGGCGCGCTTCACCGGCTATGGTGAGCATGTCGTTCTGGACGCACATCACCGCAGGCGCTATCCTTCCGGGAAACTTCTCCTCCGACCCGACGTATGGCCACGACGAAGCGCGCCAAGAAAACCGATGTGGATGTGGTGAGTGCCAGTTCAGCCGAATTGCGAAAGGCCGTCGAGGCGATCGCCATTCAGCCGAAGAGCGGCAAGATCACGCTCCTCACTCGCAAGCTGTTCAATGTCCTGCTGGCCGTCGCGCAGCAGGCCGACGACTCGGGCGACACGTATCGCGCGCTGCTGTCGGACATCGTCGCCAACTCCGCTTTCGATTCGAACGACACCGCGTTGGTGAAGGAACACCTGCGCCGCATGGTGTCGGTGCAGGTCGAATGGAGCACGGGGACGTCGAGCCAGAAGCCCGGCCGCAAGTGGGGGATCTCCACGCTGATCGCCGATGCGGAAATTCTCGAGGATCCGGCCACCCGCCGCGTGTGGGTCGAATTCTCGTTCGCACCGAAGATCAAGAAGAAGCTGCTCGACCCGGTCCAGTATGCGCGCCTGAGCCTGCAGTTCCAGAGCCAACTGCGCAGCAGCGCCGGTCTCGCGCTGTACGAAATCTGCGTGCGCTACCTGACGAACCCGAGCCACCTGACGATGCGTGAGCCGTGGGAATGGTGGCGGCCGATCCTGTCGGGCACGCCCGACACGGAAGCCGGCGACGAAGCGAAGCGCGAGTACAAGTACTTCAAGCGCGACTACCTGCGCCCGGCGATAGCGGAAGTCAACGCGGTCACCAACATCTTCGTCGAGCTGATCGAGCACCGTGAAGGGCGTCGGGTGGCCGAGATCCAGTTCCGCGTGACCGAGCGCAAGCAGCCGATGCTCGCGCTCGACGAACACCCGAACGTGTTCGACAGCACGCTGGTCGACCGGATGGTGAAGCTCGGGATCCCGCTGAAGGAAGCGCAGACGCTCTATGCGGACAGCGAGGAAAACCGGATTCGCGCTGCGCTGCAGATGACCGAGCAGCGGATGCGCAGCACGACGCTGCCGCCGGTGCGCAGCGCGCCGGCGCTGTTCAAGGATGCGCTGAAGAAGGGTTATGCGCCGCCGGTCGAGTCGGTCGACGCACTGCCGGCCGGCACGCCGTCCGCGAAGGTCGCGGCTGCCCAGCCGGACGATCTGAAGGCACGCCTGCTGAGCGAGTTCGCGGCGTTCCGCCGCAAGGAAGCGAAGGTGTTGTACGAAGAGCAGGGCGACGCGGAGCGCGAAGTGGCGCGCGAGTCGTTCGAGTCGGAGGCATTGCCGACGATGGGCTCGCATCTGCGCGACGACTGGCGCAAGCGCGGCCTCGATTCCAAGCTGGCCGAGACGGCCTTTTTCGACTGGCTGGCCCAGAAGACCTGGGGCGAGCCGACGGACGGCGACCTGCTGTCGTTCACGCTGAACCAGTCGCGGGCCGCTTGACGCCCGCTCAGGCCCGCTGACGGGCCGCCGCCGGTCTCCACCCCTTGGTCGGGTGGGGCCGGCGTCCTCACCAGGCCCTGCCGGCCGCCTCCCTCACTCCGATAACAGCATCCGTTCGAGCTGCTCGAGGATCGCGTCGCGCTTGTCCTTCGGGAGGCCGCGCAGGCGCAGTTCGATGCGGTCTTCGCCATACGACTTCAGGTCGCCCACCGACTTGCCGCCGAGCTTGATCTCGAGACGCTGCGCATAGCGTTGACGGCCGGCCGCCTTTGGCGTTTCCTGCGCCGCGACGCGGCCCTTGACGATATCCGACACCTGACGCGTGCTGAGATCGTCCGACACGATCTTGTTGATCAGCCGCAGCGTCGCCTCGGTGCCGCGCGCATTGTGATAACGGCCGACCTGATACGCCATGTTCGATCCGAAGCGATCGGGGCGCGCGACCATTTCCTGCATGATCGCTTCCGGCAACTTGCCGATCGACAACGCGACGGCCACCGTCGACTCGTCGAGGCCGAGGTGCTCGGAGAGTTCTTTCTGGCTCTGGAAATGCTTGTCGTCGAGGAAGCGGCGCCACACGACGGCGTTGTCGAACACCGTTTGCGAATCGCGCTGAACGTTGAGGTCGTAGCCGAGCTTGTAGCTCTGGATGCCGATCGGCACGTCGATCACGATCGCCTTGACCGACTCCTTGTTTGCTTCCTTCAGCGCCCGCACGCGGCGGCCGCCGTCGCTGACGAAATACGTGCCCGGATTGTCGTAATCCGGAATCACGTGGATGGCCTGCTGCTGACCCTGCTTCGCGAGGTTGACCGCGAGTTCGGCAATCGACGATTTCAGATAGAAGTGCCGCGGGTTGAACGGACTGTGCTTGATCGTCTTCAGCGGCAGCTCGATCACTTGCCCCGGCGCATAGCGATTCTCGAGGCGCCACGCGCGATATTGCGGCGATTCGTCGATCGACGGGTCGATCGTGAATTCCGGAGCAGGCGGCGGAGCGATGTCCTTCTTCGCGGATTTGGTCGATGCCGGGGGCGGCGTCTCGGACTTGACGATGCCGTCGATCGCATTGAGCCGATCAAGCGCCGTGCGCTTCTCGCTCGTCGTGATATCCGGGCGCGCTTGGAATCCTTTGGCAAATTGGGAAGGTTTCATGTGACTCCTTTATGCGCATAAAGTCAGGGCAGCATGGCGACGATTTCGTCGGCACATGCGCGAATTTCGGCGGCCGCCAGCTTGCCGCCGCGGTCGTTCATCTGCAGCACGGTCTGACCGAGCGCCATCGCTTGCTTGTACGCTTCCCGAGTCGGAATCTGTGTCTTCAGCAGCGGGAAGCCGAGTTCCTCGAGCGCACGCTTGAGCTCGCGGGTCAGCATGCGCTTCTCTTCGGTCTTGTTCAGCAGGAACACCGCGCGGAGGTCTTCGTTCATCACCTGCGCCTGCTGAATCAGTTTGACCAGTCCGACGCTCGACCAGTAATCGGCCGGCGACGACGATGTCGGGATCACGGCAATCGATGCGGCCAGCAGGACGACGCCGGAGACTTTCTCGGTGATCGACGGCGGGCAGTCCACGACGATGATGTCGTAGTCGTTGATGAACTTCTTGATCTCGCGATGGATCTGGCCGTCGGCTTCGGCCAGATTGACGACCGGAAACGGGATGCCGTTGTCGCTGTCGCCGGATGCGCTCGACCAGTGAACCAGCGTGTTTTGACGGTCTGCGTCGATGACGAGGACGCGCTTCCCTTTTTCATGGAACGCGGCGCCGAGATGCATGGCAATCGTGCTTTTGCCGACGCCACCTTTTTGTTGAGTGACTGCAATGATTTCCGCGGCCAATTTTCACTCCTGTTTTGGTCGTTGGAATTCTACAGGACGATATTTGAATTTCAATGAAATTGTCGTTCGACAACTACGCGTTGGCCATTCGGACTATGGGTTTATGCGCATAAACGAGATGGCGGAGATGGGCGGCGCGTGTTGGCGGTGTGGTGGATATGACGAGACCGATGCCGAGCGGTCGTCGCGGTGCTCGATGGCTGCGTCTTCATGGGCTACATCGCCGGGGCTGTTCGTCGCAGAGATATGTCTCGGTACACTGCCCTTTCGCTGGATGGGCAGCGTTGCCTGCGAGCCGCGGAGTTTGTGCGCATAAACTCTGCAGAGGTCGCGGCGATCAACTTCGTTGGGGAACCCGCCGCGCATTCGCGAGCGGGATGAGCGGTCTGCGAGGCTGAGCTGGATGTGCGCCGTCGATATCCATCGCGGAACCGATGTGCATCGAGGCAACGCCGTCTCGGCGCGCGGCGTTTATGCGCATAAACCAGACGCAAGGATGGCCCGCGGTGAAGGGCCGAAGGCAGGAGCCTCGCCCGCGTCAGACGCGCAATGATGTCGTGCCGGGTCGATGGATTATCGGTACAGTCATCGCCCGGCGCCGTTTCGTCTCGACATCCATCTACGTCAGCGTGCGTCTTGCACCGCGCCTCACAATCGCAGGCTTTATGCGCATAAACCACCCGACGTGTCCCGCAATCACGCCCTTTCGCCACCGAGACCGCCCCTCACAGGGCATTGGTCAGGCTGATCACAGTTGCCGGTCCCGCGAAGCCGTTGCCGGGACTTTATGCGCATAAACATAACCGCATCTTTGAAGCGTCTCCCAGACACCAGACGCTCCGTCCTCCGATCACAGCACATCGCTAAACCGAACCGCCTCAGCGACCTGTCGAAAGGAAAACCACTCGATCTCGGTTGAACTGCCCCACCGAGCCCGTCAATGCAGACTAGCTACAATACAGGGCTCCACTATCCAGGCTTGAATGATGATCACGATTTACCACAACCCCCGATGCTCGAAGTCCCGCGAGACGCTCGCGTTGGTCGAGTCGCTGAATACCACCGGCGCGCCGCTGAACGTCGTCGAGTACCTGAAGACGCCGCCAACGGTCGAGGAAGTGGAAACGCTGCATCGGCAGCTCGGCCGCCCGGTTCGCGACATGCTGCGCGACGGCGAGGAGCCGTACAAGACGTTGAATCTGGCTCGCGCGGATCTGAGCGAAGCCGAAGCCTACGCGGCAATCGCCGCTCATCCGATCCTGCTGCAACGCCCTATCGTCGTATATCGCGGCAAGGCGGCGATCGGTCGCCCGCCTGAATCGGTGAACGCGCTGTTCGAATAATTCTTGGCGGGCGTATTTTTCTTATTGCACCAGCGCCACCGAGTCCGGCCCGGCACACGCAACGGCAATCCAGGCCGACGCGACCGCCAGGCCGCACGCGCTAGTGGCCGGCGGAACGATACGTCGACATCCCGGCGCCTAGTCGCCGCCCGACGACGGTCCCTCATCATCGTCCGACTCCCGCCCCGCCGCCGCTTTCGCGGCCGTCCGCAACAGCGCGATCTGTCCGCGATAGGCGCGGCATCCGCTGCAGGTCGGCAGATGCACGCGCACCTGCAGACGCTCGTGCAGCGTCAGATGCCGATCGAGCGCATCCGACAGCAGTCGTGTCACGTCAGTACATTTCCCCGGCAGCATCTTCGGTCGTCAGTCCTTTTTCGCTCAGGCAGGTTCGCAGGCGCGTGCGCGCACGGTACAGCAGCACGCTGCAATGATTCGTCGTCAGCGTCAATTCGCTGCAGATATCCACAATCTCGACATCGAGGAATTCGCGCATCATGAATACGCGTCCGATCTGCTCCGGCAGATGGTCGAGGCAGACCTGGAACAGCGTCCAGAATTGCTGTTGCTGCAACAGCGTTTCGGGCTTCGGCCACGGTCGCGGTTTCGCATGCGCGGCCCAATGCCCGTTGTCCTTGAACAGTTCGCGATCGAGTACGGATTCGCCGTCGAGCTCCGCATCGAGCGCGGTCAGGCTCACCATCCGCTGCCGCGCGCGCAGCACGTCGATCAGCTTGTTGCGCAGGATCCCGAACACCCAGGTCTTGTGGGCCGACAGCCCCGCGAACTCGCCGGCATGCGACCACGCGGCGGCCAGCGCTTCCTGCACGGCGTCTTCGGCCGCGTCGGCATCGCGGAGCTGGAGTCGTGCGAAGCGCAGCAGGTCGCGCCGCAGTTGCGCGAGATAGGCGGGATCGTCGTGTGCGGACGGCATGTCTGGTTGCAGTGTCTCGAAGCAATGGCAATCGCGCGAGCGCCACGGGAGCGGGCGTCGCGGTGCGAGCAGCTTACTGGGCGCGGTCCGCGCCTGCAACGCAATGTTCCGTCACGAATTCACGGAACCGGCCGCCGCGCTGCGCTATGCTTGCCGAACCCCGTGTCGCGCGTCGACCACGCCGCGCGGCGGGCAATCTGTAACGTCAGAGCATAACGGTCGAGTTATCCACAATTTCTGTGGAAAACCTTGTGGAAAGTCGGCCGGACGGCCCCGTGGGACGGCTCGCGGGCTGGCTTGCCTATAAACAGACCTTTGTCGCCCATTCGGAAGCAATCGATCCGATTCCTCACTCACCGGAAGGAGAATGCCATGTCCTATCGTATTGCGGTCGTCGTCGGCAGCCTGCGTCGCGCTTCGACGAATCGCGCGCTCGCGCACGCCGTGATCTCGCTCGCCCCCGCCGATTTTTCGTTCGAGTTCGTCGAGATCGGCGAGCTGCCGCTGTACAGCCAGGACTACGACGCGGATTTCCCGGAAGTCGCGAAGCGCTTCAAGCAGTCGATCGAAGCCGCCGATGCGCTGCTGTTCGTCACGCCCGAGTACAACCGGTCGATTCCGGGCGTGCTGAAGAATGCGCTCGACTGGGGCTCGCGCCCGTGGGGTTCGAACTCGTGGTCGGGCAAGCCGGGCGCGGTGCTCGGCACGTCGCCGGGCGCGGTGGGTACCGCGCTCGCGCAGCAGCACCTGCGCAACGTGCTCGCGTACCTCGACGTGAAGACTCTCGGTCAGCCCGAGATGTTCATCAAGCACGACCCGGCGCGCATCGACGAACAGGGGCAGATCGTCAGCGAGGACACCCGCAAGTTCCTGCAGGGCTTCGTCGATCGCTACGCGAGCTGGGTGCGCCTGCTGAAATCGGCGTGACGTCGTCGGCCTGATCGCCGCGCCCGTTCACGCGGTCGCGTCGGCGCCGCCCCCACACCGCGGGTCACGCGCCGGCGTGTCGCGCGTCCCGCGCTTCGCGGATGCCCAGCAGGATCTCGTCGAGCAGCGCGATGTCGAACGGCTTCGACAGCACGCGAACGTTGACGGTGCGCGTGCGGTCGAGCTCCTCCGCATAACCCGTGACGAGAATCACGGGCAGCTTCCCCGGCCGCTTTTCGACCGCTTCGGCCAGGTCGATGCCGTTCAGGCGGCCCGGCATGTGGATGTCCGAGATCACGAGGTCGAACGCGTCGTTCGCGGCGGCGCCTTCGATCAGGCGCAATGCATCGTCGGCGGTGGGCGCATAGGTGACGCGATGACCGAGCAGCGACAGCAGCGCTTCCGTGCCGGCCGCGACTTCGCCGTTGTCCTCGACGAGCAGCACGTGCAGGCCGGCGAGCGCGCCGTTACCCGCATCGTGTGCGGCGGCCGCCGGCCGCGCGACGACATCCTCGGCACGCGCGCGCGGCAGGTACAGACGCACCGACGTACCCGCGCCGACCGCGCTGTCGATCGTCGCGAGGCCGCCCGAGCGTTCGCAGAACGCGAATACCTGCGGCAGGCCGAGCCCCGTGCCCATCCCCTGCGCCTTCGTCGTAAACAGCGGTTCGAAGGCGCGTGCGAGCACGTCGGGCGCCATGCCCGAACCCGTGTCGTCGAGCGAGATCTGCACGAAATCGCCCGTCAGCGGGAAGCCGTCCTCGCGGCGCAGCGTGACGTTGCGCGCGCCGACCGTGAAGCGTCCGCCGGTCGCCATCGCGTCGCGCGCGTTGACCGCGAGATTGATCACCGCGAGCTCGAGTTCCGCGACGTCGACGCGGATCGGCCAGACGCCCGGCTCGATCGCGACGACCAGCGACGACTTCGACCCGAGCGACGTCTTCAGCAGCTCGCGGCACGTGCCGACCCATTGCCCGATGTCGATCGTCTCGTTGTGCAGCGGCTGCTTGCGCGCGACGCCGAGCAACTGGCGCGTGAGCGACTGCCCGTTCTTCAGCGCGCGTTCGATCGCGTCGAGCTCCTTGTCGAGATGCTGGACGCCACGCCGCCGCGCGATCTGCACGTTGCTCGAGATGATCATCAGCAGGTTGTTGAAGTCGTGCGCGACGCTGCCGACGAGATTGCCGAGCGCCTGCATCTTGCGCGACTGCCGGTACGCCGATTCGATCGAGCGCCGCATCGACGCTTCGGCCTGCCAGCGGTCCCATGCCTCCTCTTCCGCTTTCAGCCGCTTCAGCGACAGCCAGATCACGGACCACAGCGCGACCGACGGCGCGAACATCGAGATGAACAGCACGCTCAGGTGTTCGTACCATTCATGCCAGATCGCCGACGTGCGGTAGGCGCACGTCACATAAACGGGGTAGCTGCCGACCTGGCGATACGCGACGATCTCGCTGCTTGCGCCGTCGTGGCCCACGCGCACGACGCCCGCGCGTGGATCGTTGTGCGTGTTGCCGAACGTGACCGAGCGATCGGTGTGCGCCAGCGACGGCGGCGGCGGATACGATGCGATCACCGCGCCGTCCGAGCGCGCGAGCGCCATCGTCATCGGCGTGCTCGCGCCGCCGAGCAGGTCGCGGTAGAACGCGTTGAAATACGACGACTTCAGCGCGATCGACACCATGCCGGCGAACGAACCGTCGCTATGGCGTCGCGCGACGCCGGTGTTGAACACGGGAATGTTCTCGAGCTTGAGCGGCCCCATCATCAGTCGCGAAATGTGTTCGATGACCTTGCCGTCGCGGATGCCGGCGAAGTCGTCGCGGTTCGCGATCGACGCATACGGCGCCGGATAGTAGAGGCTGTTGGCGAGCAGCATCCCGCTCGCGCCGAAGATCGACACGGCGGCCACTTGCGGATAGCCGCCGCCGATCGTGTTCAGCGCCTCGTGGATGTCGGATTCCCTGCCGCGCACGGTCGCGTCGTCCATGTCCTGCACGAGGTCGACGATGCGCGCATCGAGCGTTTCGCTCAGGTCGAACACCTTGAGCGCGTGCTCCTCGGCCACGCGCACCGTGCGCATCGTCACGTCGCTCGCGGCGGCCTCGCGCGCCTTCAGGTCGCTGTACGCCATCACCACCACGTAGATGCACGGCAGCACGATCGCCGCGACGAGCAGCACGATCAGCGTCACGCGGCGCACCGCGAAATCGTGCTCGGGTGCGCCGGCCACGTAGCTGCCGTCGTCCTGCCAGTCGTCGGCTGGAGGGGGCGCGGGGGTGTGGGAGTCGGCAGGCCGTTCGGACGTCATCGAAAAAAGCGGGTGAGGCAGAGGTGCCTGCCATCATAAACGAGTTGCGACGGCCCGCCGCGGCGCCGTCCAGGCGCAATCCTGCCGTATATGACAGCGGTAAACCGTCAGATTGAAAACGCGACGAATCCGGCAGCGCAAACGTACACAAGGAAAAATTTTGCGTACTTATCTCGAAAATGGTCGTAGCTATTTTCGGAATGATGCGCGATCGGACCAATTCCGTTCGAAATGGCGAAAATGGCGAGTTGCATCGCCTCCGGTTTACTCCGAGAATCGCGCCTTGCTTTCCCTATGACAGATACATGCGCCCGCCGGCGATTGCCGCGCGGTGCGTCGCGCGCACCTGCGTCGCGGCGCCCGTGCGCGGCCGCAAGGCGGTTGCCCGCGCCGAAACGCATGGCACTAAAGAAATGCGCCGCGCGGTCGTTAACGCGAGAGAGACCATTCCGTATACCGCATCGCCCCATGCCTTTGCCGATTGTAATTGCCGACGATTCGCTGCTCGCTCGCAAACTGCTGACAAAGGCGCTGCCGGGAGATTGGGACGTCGACATCGCATATGCAGCGAATGGTCGTGAGGCCTTGGCGCTCTATCGTGACGGCAAAGCTTCCGTGATGTTTCTGGATCTGACGATGCCCGACATGAGCGGATATCAAGTCCTGGAAACACTGCGCCACGAAGATCTGAACACGTTCGTGATCGTGGTATCCGCCGATATTCAGCCGCAGGCGCAAGCACGCGTGCGCGAATTGGGCGCGATCGCATTCGTTGCCAAGCCCGTGACGTCGGAGGCATTGCTGCCCATTCTCAAGGAGTATGGGTTGTATGCCTGAATCGGTGTTCACGGCGGAGCAACGCGACGCGTTGCAGGAAATCGCCAACCTTGCAATGGGCCGCGCCGCCGCGCGGCTTGCGTTGCTGCTCGGGCACTTCATCGAGCTGTCGGTGCCGCGCGTGCGCGTCGTGAAAGCGGCCGACGCGAGTGACGCGCTGCGCGAGATGACGGGCATCCACGACAACGTGACCGCCGTGCGCCAGGGCTTCCGTTCCGACATCAAGGGCGAGGCGATCGTGCTGTGCCGCACGGCGGGTGTCGCGCGGCTGATGTCGGTCGTCGACCGTACGTTCGGCGACGGCGTGTACGGCGGGATGGCGACGCCGGACGAACTCGTGTTCGACGTCGCGAACGTGCTGATGGGCGCCTGCGTCGCGTCGATCCTCGACGAACTCGGCCGCAAGCCGGTGTTCTTTCCGCCGGGGCTGCTCGGCGCGAACGTGTCGTTCGACGATGTCTTCCAGCCGAACGAACTGGGATGGAGCGTCGCGCTGCTGCTCGAGGTGAACTTCGGGCTCGAGAACCACATGTTCCGCGCGCATTTCGTGATGTTGATGGCCGAGGATTCGATCCGGCTGATGGGCGACGCGCTCGACGCGTTGCTGTCCGCGCTATGACGGCCGCCGCCCCGTCGCTGAGCGACCTCGTGATCGAGCGGGTCGGCTTCGGCCTGTTCGTGCTCGACCGTTCGATGACGGTCCTGATGTGGAATCGCTTCATGCAGGACCACAGCGGGATCCCGGCCGCCGACGTGATCGGCCGCAACATCTTCGACCGCTTTCCCGACCTGCCGCGCGCGTGGCTGTCGCGCAAGCTCGAGAGCGTGTTCCAGCTCGGCAGCTTCGCATTCAGCTCGTGGGAGCAGCGGCCCTACCTGTTCCGCTTCGAGCACGACCGGCCGATCACGGGCGGCGTCGACTACATGCAGCAGGACTGCACGTTCATGCCGCTCACGCGCGGCCGCGACGTCGAGGCCGTGTGCGTGACGATCTCGGACGTCACGCATGTGAGCGTGATGCAGCGAGAGCGCGAGGAAGCGGTCGCGAAGCTGCGCGAGCACGCGAATCTCGACGGGCTGACCGGCATCGCGAACCGGCGCTTCTTCGAGGCGCGGCTCGGCGACGAATTCGCGCGCTGGCAGCGCTACGGCGGCGACCTGTCGGTGCTGCTGTTCGACCTCGACCACTTCAAGACGATCAACGACCGCTTCGGGCATGCGGCGGGCGATGCGGTGCTGCGCGAGACGGCGCGCCGCGTCGCGTCGATCGTGCGCGCGCAGGACACGTTCGGCCGTTTCGGCGGCGAGGAATTCGCGCTGCTGCTGCCGTGCACCAATCTCGACGAGGCGATGCGGGTGGCGGACAAGGTGCGCGAGGCGATCGGCAGCATGCCGGTCGACGCCGAGGGCGTCAGCGTGCCGGTTACGGCGAGCGTCGGCGGCGCGTGCGCGAAAGCCGGCGCGCCGAGCTGCGACGTGCTCGTCAACGAGGCCGATGCCGCGCTCTATCGGGCGAAGCGGCTCGGGCGCGATCGGTCGGTCGCGTACGCCGACTGACCGCGCCCGCTCGGCTCAGCTTTTCGCGATGTCGGCGAGCACGCCGGCCAGCACGGCCGGCTGCGACACGAACGGCGAGTGGCTGCTGTCGAGCTGGTGCACGTGGGTCGGGTTGCCGGGCGCGAAAGCGTCGGCTTCGTCGATGAAGCGCTGCTGCAGCGCGGGCAGGATCACGCGATCGGCCAGGCACTTGATGTAGTGACGGTCGATCGCGCCCCAGCGTGCGGCGGTCGTCGGGATCGCGGTCGCGAACGGCGCGGCCGGCACGTCGCAGCTCATCAGGTTCGCGACCGCGTCGAAATCGGCCTGCGGCACGTCTTCGTACAGCGCGCGCTTCATCGATTCGCGATACGCGGCGTCGCCGCTGTGCGGATCGACGCGCAGCGCGCCGGCCACGCGCGGGCTCGCGAGCATCAGCGGGCCGAGCTGCTCCCCGTCGTTTTCCGGCGCGCGCACGTAGTCGAGGCCCGGCACGCCCGAGGCGGGCATGAAAGCCGCGAGATAGACGATCTTCGCGATCTTGTCGGGCGCGCGTTCGGCGGCCGCCGTGATCGCGAGGCCGCCCATGCTGTGCCCGACCAGCACGACCTTGCCGCGGCCGAGCGCGTACGCGTCGTCGACGGCCTGCGTCACCTGCGTCGCGTAGTCGTCGAGCGTCGTGTTCGCGACCGGCGACGGCTCGGCGCCGAACGCGTCCTTGTCGAGCGGCCGGGCGAGATACGACGCGGGAAAGCGTGCATAGATGCCGTGCGCGGGCAGGTCGCGGGCGATCGACAGATAGCCGCGCGCGGCCAGCGCGGCCGCCACGTGGGCATAGCACCACGCGCCATGCCACGCGCCGTGCACGAGCACGAAGACGGGATGATCGGACTGCGGGGTGGCGGGGTCGTTCGTCTCCATGGTGTCCGTATTTTTTCGAGAAAGGTGTCATCTTAGACGAACCGGCCGGCATCGAGATGCGCTCGCGCGGCGCGTTTCTTGACCGGCAACGATCCGTCCCTTTGTGTCGCGCAGGCCACATTTCGTTCGGATCCGATTTGAATTTGTGCCGAAGCGCGCTAATTTGTTGCTTTGCCTGCGATTGCGCCCCATGAACGTCGACTATCTCTTCTACCGGAAGCCGAACAAACCCGGCCCCTATTCGCTCGACGACCTGGGCGACATCGCGCCGCCGATCGGCCCGGGGGCCTTGGTGCGTGAGGGGATCGCGCGCGTGTTCGAGCAGATCGACTGGCAGGAATCGCCCGACGTGCCGGGCGCGTGGTTCGGTACGGGCGGCGCGGTTTTCCAGTTCACCGCGGAGCCCGACGGCCGCGTGACGAGCTTCATGGGCTCGCGCCTCGAGCGCCGCTCGATGCTGCAGCTCACGCGCGAAATGGGGCTCATCGCGCTCGATCTGCAGCGCGACATCGTCTACGGCTGACGTGCTTTCGGGCGGCCGGTCGCACCGGCCCGCCGGTGGCGCTTGCCACCTTGCCCGACATGGCGCGCGTCCGCCATCGAACTTCAAAGATTGCTATACTTTCGCCCAATTCCGGCTTCCGGCCGGTAATTTGTGCCTGTCTGCGTCGATCGTTCGCATATCTCGCACGCATTCGACGCCCTGACCATCCCAGCCGGGCATGGCTTCTTCAATCGCCCCGCGTGGGTGTCTCCGTGGAGCTTCGTCTTGGCCGTTTCCCATTCCGTCGTGGACGAACAAGAAACCGACGCCGCTGCCGTCACATCGGGCAGCTCCTTCTATCTGGCGATGCGCATCCTGCCGGCCGTGCAGCGCGATGCGATGTTCCAGGTCTACGCGTTTTGCCGCGCGGTCGACGACATCGCCGACAGCGACCTGCCGCGCGCCGAGCGCACCGCGGGCCTGAATCGCTGGCGCGCGGACATCGACGCGTGCTTCGCCGGCCGCCCGCCGCGCCACCTCGCCGCGCTCGATCGCGAGATCCGCGCGTTCGACCTGCAGCGCGACGATTTCCACGCGATGATCGACGGGATGGCGATGGACGCGGTGGAAGACATCTGCGCGCCCGACGAGCCGACGCTCGACCTCTTCTGCGATCGCGTGGCGAGCGCGGCCGGCCGGCTGTCGGTGAGGATTTTCGGGATGCCGGAAGCCGAAGGGATCACGCTGTCGCACCACCTCGGCCGCGCGCTGCAACTGACGAACATCCTGCGCGACATCGACGACGACGCGGCGATCAACCGGTGCTACCTGCCGCGCGAGCTGCTCGCGCGCGAAGGCATCGCGATCGCCGATCCGGCGACGATCGTGCGCGATCCGGCGCTGCCGCGCGTGTGCGCGACGCTCGTCGAGCGCGCGCTCGAGCACTTTCGCCAGGCCGACGCGGTGATGGATACCTGCCCGCGTGCGCAGGTGAAGGCGCCGCGCATCATGTCGGGCGCGTATCGCTGCATTCTCGAGGCCGCGATCGCACGCGGCTTTGCCGCGCCGCGCGCGCCGCTGCGCAAGCCGAAGGCGCGCATGCTGATGATCGCTGCGCGCTACGCGCTGTTCTGAGTCGGCCGACGCGATGCCCAGAACCGTCCACGTGATCGGCGCAGGACTCGCGGGCCTGTCGGCCGCGGTCGAGCTGCAACGTCGCGGGCGGCGCATCGTGCTGCACGACGCGCATGCGCACGCGGGCGGCCGCTGCCGCTCCTGGTTCGACGGGACGCTGAACACGACGCTCGACAGCGGGCTGCACACGGTTTTCGCGGGACAGCCCGCGACGCAGCGCTACCTGCGCGCGATCGGCGCGGCCGATCAGCTCGCGGGGCCCGCGCTGGCTGAATTTCCGGTCATGGACATCGCGTCGCAGCAGCGCTGGACGCTGCGTTTCGGCAACGGCCGCTGGCCGTCGTGGCTGTTCGATGCCGCGTCGCGCGCGCCGGGCACGACGCCGCTCGACTACCTCGCGCTGGCCCCGCTCGCGTTCGCCCGCACGGGCCGCTCGCTCGCGCAGACGATGCGATGCGACGGCGTGCTGTGGGATCGCTGGCTGCGACCGTATTTCCTCGGGGTGCTGAATATCGAGCCGCGCCACGCGAGCGCCGAACTCGCGCGCGCCGCACTGTGCGGCACGTTTGCCGCGGGCGGCCCCGGCTGCCGTCCGCTCGTCGCGCGCCGCGGGCTCGGTAGCGCGTTCGTCGAACCCGCGCTGCGGATGCTGCAATACGGCGGCGCGCAGATCCGCCTGAATTCGCGGCTCGACGCGTTCGAATTCGGCGCGCACGGCAATGCGGTCGATGCGGTGTCGGTCGGCGGCGAACGCATCGATCTCGCGCCGGGCGACGCGGTCGTGCTGGCCGTGCCGCCCGAGGTCGCGCAGCCGCTCGTGCCCGAACTCACCGCGCCCGACACGTTCAGCGCGGTCGTGACCGCGTATTTCGCGGTCGAATCGCCGGCCGGCCCTCCGCTGCAGACGACCGTCGTCAACGGCGTCGTCGATGCGGTGCGGACCGGCGATGGCCTGCTCGCGGCGGCGATCCGCGATGCGGGCCGCTGGCTCGACATGCCGCGCGACACGCTCGCGCGGCGCATCTGGGAAGACGTCGCGCGCGTGACCGGCGCGAACCCGGAAACCATCCCCGCGTGGCAGCTCGTCGTCGAGCCGCGCGCGGGCTTTGCGGCGGTGCCGTCGCAGGAAATGAAACGTCCGGCCGTGCGTACGCGCTGGACCAATCTTGTACTCGCGGGCGACTGGATTGCCACCGGCCTGCCCGCCACGATCGAGGGCGCGATCCGTTCCGGCCAGCTGGCCGCGGACGTGCTCCAGACGCAATAAAGAGAGGGACCGATGAACGATCTCACCGAAATGGCTACCTTGTCCGCCGGCGCCGTGCCGGCCGACGTCGACGCGGCTGTCGCGCGCGCGACCGATGCGCTGCTGGCCGCGCAGCAAGCGGACGGACACTGGGTCTACGAACTCGAAGCCGATTCGACGATTCCCGCCGAATACGTGCTGCTCGTCCACTATCTGGGCGAGACGCCGAACCTCGAGCTCGAACAGAAGATCGGCAAGTATCTGCGCCGCATCCAGCAGGCCGACGGCGGCTGGCCGCTGTTCACCGACGGCGCACCGAACATCAGCGCGAGCGTGAAGGCGTATTTCGCGCTGAAGGTGATCGGCGACGACGAGAACGCCGAGCACATGCAGCGCGCGCGCCGCGCCATCCACGCGATGGGCGGCGCCGAGATGTCGAACGTGTTCACGCGTATCCAGCTCGCGCTGTACGGTGCGATTCCGTGGCGCGCGGTGCCGATGATGCCGGTCGAGATCATGCTGCTGCCGCAGTGGTTCCCGTTCCACTTGTCGAAGGTGTCGTACTGGGCGCGCACGGTGATCGTGCCGCTGCTGGTGCTGAACGCGAAGCGTCCGCTCGCGAAGAACCCGCGCGGCGTGCGCATCGACGAGCTGTTCATCGACCCGCCCGTCAACGCCGGGCTGCTGCCGCGCCAGGGGCACCAGAGCGCCGGCTGGTTCGCGTTCTTCCGCGTGGTCGACCATGCGCTGCGCGCGGTCGACGGCCTGTTCCCGAGCTACACGCGCGAACGCGCGATCCGCCAGGCCGTGTCGTTCGTCGACGAGCGCCTGAACGGCGAGGACGGCCTCGGCGCGATCTATCCGGCGATGGCCAACGCGGTAATGATGTACGACGTGCTCGGCTACGCGGAAGATCATCCGAACCGCGCGATCGCGCGCAAGGCGCTCGACAAGCTGCTCGTCGTGCACGACGACGAAGCGTATTGCCAGCCGTGCCTGTCGCCCGTGTGGGACACGTCGCTCGTTGCGCACGCGCTGCTCGAGACCGGCGATGCGCGTGCGCAGGAAGCCGTGCTGCGCGGTCTCGAATGGCTGCGTCCGCTGCAGATCCTCGACGTGCGCGGCGACTGGATCTCGCGCCGCCCGAACGTGCGGCCCGGCGGCTGGGCGTTCCAGTACGCGAACGCGCACTACCCGGATGTCGACGATACGGCCGTGGTCGTGATGGCGATGGATCGTGCGCAGAAGCTCACGCAGTCGGACACGTATCGCGAATCGATGGCGCGTGCGCGCGAATGGGTCGTCGGCATGCAGAGCAGCGACGGCGGCTGGGGCGCGTTCGAACCGGAAAACACGCAGTACTACCTGAACAACATCCCGTTCTCCGATCACGGCGCGCTGCTCGATCCGCCGACGGCCGACGTGTCGGGCCGCTGCCTGTCGATGCTGTCGCAGCTCGGCGAGACGCCGCTGAACAGCGAGCCGGCCCGCCGCGCGCTCGACTACATGCTGAAGGAACAGGAGCCGGATGGCAGCTGGTACGGCCGCTGGGGGATGAACTACGTGTACGGCACGTGGACGGCCCTGTGCTCGCTGAACGCGGCCGGCCTGACGCCGGACGACCCGCGCATGAAGCGCGCGGCGCAATGGCTGCTGTCGATCCAGAACAAGGACGGCGGCTGGGGCGAGGACGGCGACAGCTACAAACTGAACTACCGCGGTTACGAGCAGGCGCCGAGCACGGCGTCGCAGACGGCCTGGGCGCTGCTCGGCCTGATGGCGGCGGGCGAGGTGAACAACCCGGCCGTGGCGCGCGGCGTCGACTACCTGGTCGCGCAGCAGAACGAAGAAGGCTTGTGGGACGAGACGCGCTTCACGGCCACGGGCTTCCCGCGCGTGTTCTACCTGCGCTACCACGGCTATCGCAAGTTCTTCCCGCTGTGGGCGCTCGCGCGCTACCGCAACCTGAAGCGCGCGAACGCGACGCGCGTGACGGTCGGGATGTAACGCGTGCCGGCGACGCAACACAACGGCGCATTGCCCGTCATCGCGGTCACAGGGATGGCATTCGAGGCGCGCATCGCGCGCGGCGACGGCGTCGAGGCCGTGTTCGCCGCGCGGGCCGACCGGCTCGAGCGCGCACTGGCCGAAGCGACCGCGCGCGGTTGCGCGGGCATCGTCAGCTTCGGCACCGCGGGCGGGCTCGCGCCCGACCTCGCGCCGGGCGCGCTCGTGATCGCGGACGCGATCGACGGGCCGTTCGGCCGCGTACAGACCGATGCAAGCTGGAGCGCGCGGCTCGTCGCCGCGCTGCATGACACGCCGGTGTGGGCGCGCGTCACGCGCGGCACGATCGCGGCGGTCGGCGCGCCGGTGGTCAGCGAACAGGAAAAGACGTCGCTGCATCGTGCGAAGGGCGCGCTGGCCGTCGACATGGAGTCGCACATCGCGGCGGCCTTCGCGGCCGCGCGCGGCGTGCCGTTCGCGGTGTGCCGCGCGATCGTCGATCCGGCGTGGCGCACGCTGCCGCGCGCGGCGACGGCCGGCCTGCGCGACGACGGCAGCACGGCGATCCTGCCGATCCTGCGCGAACTGCTGAAGCAGCCGTCGCAGCTTGGTCCGTTGCTGCAGGTCGCGGGCGATGCGCGCGCGGCGCGCACGACGTTGATTCAGGCGCGGCACGCGTTTGGGCGGGCGGGGGCGATGCACGTAGTTTGAGCGGGCACACGCCGCTTTGTCCGCTTCTTCCTCCCCATTCGATCGCGCGTAGCCGGCGCGTTGTTCGGCACTATTTCCCGACCTTCTCTCGCCATGGTTCGGCGATGCGCTCGCAACCGATCGAGCTTCATTCATCTCCTGATCTGGATAGCATCCCCAGCTATCCGCCTCCGACGGAACAGAACCACGCATAGACGCACGGTGAGACAGACGGGGTTTCCCACAAATCGCGTGTGGATGCGGTCGGCTATGTGGGCTCGTCAACTCCCGAATGCTTCTTCGATACTTCAACACCATCCTGCGGCAAGACGGAGTGCCGTACGGGCCTGTTTCGGTACGAAGAACCATTACACGTCCTGCTTCCGACATAAATATAAGTAATTCGAAACAATTTTTAACTATTTAAAAATTCACGAAATTTCTTGGTGCCGTCACACATCGGGTTTCATTTTTCGATTCTGTCTGATTGACGCGTCGAGCTTCATCTTTCATTGTTTGGTTGGTTTGATTTCCTATTTAATGATCGAGAGGAGCAAATGGCGCAGGACATTTTCTTGAGGCTCGCAGGCATAGCGGGCGAATCGACGGATGCCAGTCACTCGAACGAAATCGAGGTGCTGACGTGGGATTGGTCAGTGAGTCAGCAATCCAATATGCATATGGGAAGTGGCGGCGGCGCAGGCAGATGTGCCGTTGACGATCTGACCTTCGAGCACCATATCGACCGTGCCACGCCGAATCTGGTTCAGTACTGCCTGACGGGAACGCATATCGGGAGCGCCGTACTGGTGATGCGCAAGGCTGGCGGTACACCGCTCGAATACCTCACGATCACGATGGAGGATGTACTCGTCACCCAAGTCAGGCCGGTTAGTCGAACCAATATGAGGGTTCCGCGCGAGGAAGTTCGACTGTCCTTCTCTCGCGTGAGGCAGGAATATGTGATTCAGAATTCCCGGGGTGGTAACGGTGGATCGGTGAGCATGGGTTATGACATCAAGGCTAATAAGGCTATTTAACGGTCGGAGGTGCGATGCTGTTTATTTCAAAACAAGGCCACGTTGATGCCGAGCGCGTCAAGGTCAAGATTTTTTCGACAATTGAACGCAGTCAGATGGCTAAAGTGAATGGAATCGTTGTTCACCAAACGGACGGAACCACGGCGAATAGTGCGTTCAATAGCTATGCGGAAACGGGGGCGAACGGAGCGCACTTCCTCATAGACAAGAGCGGAGCCATTTATCAAACCGCTTCAGTGTACAAGAGAACCAACCATGTTGGATTGCTTAAATCTCGGTGTCTTATGGAAAGGAAGTGTAGTCCATCCGAATTTAAGAAGATGTCTGATATGGCAGGGAAGTATGCAAAATTATCACGAGTGGAGTACGGGAAGGCTTTTCCTGATAGATATCCGGGGAATACGGACTCTATTGGTATAGAAATCGTCGGTCGCATGGACAGGGAAACGAAAGTATACGAAATAGTAAATGCCGAGCAAAATGATTCATTGAGGTGGCTTGTGAAGGAGCTTTGCGAAACTCTGGGAGTGTCTTTTTCCGAGATATACAAACATCCTGAGGTGTCGCACAAGATGAAAACTGAGGCGGGGACTGCAAAATGGGATTGATGTGTAAATCGTTCCTCCTTGGTTGTGTTTTTTTGTTCTGTTCCTCCTCTCAGGCGAGAGGGGTGAAAGCTATCGAGATAATCGAATCCGGTAGGAGCAGAGAGGGTGATGCAGTGGACGTCTGTAGAAAATTTCGACCCACTGTTGAACAGGTGAGAAATTTCTTCTCAAGGGCTTATCCGGTTGAGGGGTATATGTTTTCTCATGAACGGTATTCTTCGTGTTATGCATCTGGGACTTTGAAATTCGATGACGGCAGTTCGGGGAAGTGGGATCTATCTTCAAGCGGCGTTGCTACATTTATCTTCACGAGAGGCGATGCCGTGACGCTTTATTATAAAAATAACAACTGGCACGACCCGTTTGCTTGTACTTATGGGCTTGGCGATTTTGGAGAATGCTAGACAACGAGGCCGCGTGGGCACCCTGAGGTGTCGGCCCCTGGATTACGGCACCGTATGAATGAGCGACGCTCGTCGCAACGGTGGCGCATAAAAAAGAGCGCCGCGTATTTTGCGGCGCTCCTCAACTTGTCCTGCTCCGTGTCGCGTGACGTTATTGCGCGACGGGTTGGCTGGCCGGCTTGGCCGGCGCGATGGACGCGCCATCAGCAGCCTGCGCCGTCGTGGCACCCGACGATGCCGGGACCGGCGCAGCAGCAGGCGCACTCGCCGGCATCGCATTATCCGCACCCGGATCGTCGTACTGCGGCAGGCCCGGCGCGGCCGGCGTGTTGTTCGGCGCCGCGCCCGATGCGCCGCCCGATTCGCCCGGATCCTCATAGTTCGGCAAGCCGCCCGGCGTGGTCGGCGTGGCCGCCGGCACCGCGCCCGCTTCACCCGGCTCCGCGTAGTTCGGTGCCGCGGCCGATGCCGACTGGCCGCGATACGTCAGCGACTTGCGCTGCTGCAGATACGCATCGCGGACGAACGAATACGGATCCAGCGCGGCCTGCTTCAACAGGTCGGTCGCCCCGAGCAGGTCCGAGCGCGCGCTGATGAACTGCGCGATGTACATCGGATTGCGCGCGGCAGGCTCGATGTAGTTCAGCAGGTTGAAGCGCACGTCCACCGCGCGGCCGACGCCGTCGCGGATCGTGCTCGGCCCGAACACGGGCAGCACGAGGTACGGGCCGGACGGCATGCCCCAGCGCGCCATCGTCAGCCCGAAATCCTGATGATGCTTCGGCAGCCCGGCCGGCGTCGCGATGTCGATCAGGCCGGCGACGCCGAACAGCGAGTTCATCGCCACGCGCATCAGATCCTGCGTCGCATCGGTGATGCGCAACTGCAGCAGGTTGTTCGCCATGTTGCCGAGATCGCCGAGGTTCGAGAAGAAGTTGCTGATCGCAGTGCGCACCGGCGTCGGCGTGACCTTCTGGTAGCCCTTCGCGATCGGCTGGGCGATGTTCGTGTCGACCGTGTCGTTGAACTTGTACATCGCCCGGTTCATCGGCTCGAGCGGGTCGTTGGGATTGCGGTTCGGTCCCGTCGCGCAGCCGGTCAGCATCGCGCTGGCGGCCACGGTCGCCGCAATGATTCGCACCTTATTCATTGATTCCTTGCGATTGGTTCTTGGCGCGTTTGACGCGCGGTTTGCCCATCAGGACGGGCTGGAACACCACGGCGCCGATCAGCGTACAGGTCAGGGCCAGCGCGAGCAGCTTGCCCATGCTCGACGTGCCCGGATGGTGCGACAGCCACAGGCTGCCGAAGGCGGTCGCCGTCGTCGCGGCGCTGAACAGCACGGCGTGCGTGAGGCTCGAATGCAGCAGCCCCGTCTGCCCCGCGCGCCATGCCATCACGAAATACACCTTGAACGCGACGCCGACGCCGAGCATCAGCGGCAGCGCGATGATGTTCGCGAAGTTCAGCGACATGCCGAGCACGACGCACATCTCGAGCGTCACGATGCCCGACACGAGCAGCGGCACCAGCGTGCGCAGCACGTCGCCGAAGCGGCGCAGCGTGACCCACAGCAGGACCGTGATCGAGATGATCGACCACAGCGCCGCGTGCAGGAACGCGTTGATGATCGTGTCGGCCGAATGCAGGATCGAGATCGGCCCGCCGGTCGCGCCCGGTTCCGCCGCCTTCACGGCCTTGGCGAAACGGCGCAGCATCGTGTCGTCGCCCGGGTCGACGCCCTTCGGCACCTTCGGCGAGATCTGCACGAGCGCGTGGCCGTCCGGCGCGACCCAGTCGCGCACGATCTGCGGCGGCAGCGATTCGCGCGTGATGTCCTGCGGCTGCAGCAGCGCGGCGAGCTGGTTGAGCGCGATGCGCAGCGTATCGGAGAACGCGCGTTCGGCACGGTCGCGCGTCGCGCTGTCGGCGGCGGCGAGCTTCGCGAGCGACGCGGACAGGTGCTGCGCGGCCGCGGCGCCCGGGCCGGGGTGATCCTCGGCCGCATAGCTCAGCAGATCCGACACGCGCTTGAGCGCGGCCACGCGTTGCGCGTCGGTCGCGGGCGGCGCGGCCGGCTGCGTCAGCGCGGGCAGCAGTTCGCTCGCGGCCACGGCGATCGCCGCGCGCTTGGCCGGCTGGTCGGCGGGGATGAAGGTCGACAGCGTGGTCGTGCGGCCGACTTCGGGCAGCGCGTCGAGGCGCTTAGCGGCTGCGTCGGCTTGCGCGAGCGACGGCGCGAGCAGCGTGACGTCGTTGACGGCAGCTTCCGGCGAATCCTTCAGCGCGAGCAGCGTCGCCATCGATTCGCTGTTCGGGTCCTTCAGGTGCAGCGGGTTGAAGTCGAAATGCAGGAACGCGAGCAGCGGCAGCGCGCCGATCACGACCGTCAGCGTGCCGATCAGGATCGGCTTGCGATGGCGATCGAGGTAATCGTCGACCGGCGCGAGCCACGGGAAGCCCGGCGTCCTCGATTCGCCCGGCGGCGCGAACAGGCGCAGCAGCGCGGGCAGCAGCGTGAGCGTGGTCAGCAGCGCGACGAACATGCCGACGCCCGCGATCAGGCCGAGCTCGGACACGCCGCGATACGCAGTGGGGATGAACGAGAAGAAGCTCGCGGCGACGGCCGCGGTGGCGAGCGCGAGCGGCATGCCCATCGAGTGCGCGGCGCCGATCAGCGCGTGATCGATGCGCTCGTCGCGGAAGCGTTCCTCGCGGTACTTCACGCCGTACTGGATCGAGAAGTCGACGCCGAGGCCGACGAACAGCACCATGAACGCGACCGAGATCATGTTCAGCGAGCCGACCATCGCGAGGCCGAGCGCGGCCGTCACGACGAGGCCGACGAACAGCGTGACGAGCACCGAGCCGATCATCCGCTTCGAGCGCAGCGCCAGCCACAGGATGACGAGCACGGCGAGCAGCGTGAGCACGCCGTTGAGCGCGGCGCCGTCTTCGACCGACGCGAATTCGTCGTCGGCGAGCGGCTGTTCGCCGGTCAGGCGCACGGCCGCGCCGTAGCGATTTTCGAGGTCGAGCGAGCGGGCCGCGTCGCGGATCACCTGGCTCGTTGCAGCGCCGGCCTTCAGCGCACCGTAGTTGACCACCGGCTGCACGGTGACGAACGCGCGCGCGGGCTGCCGCGCGGCGTCGTTGTCGACCAGCGCGCGCCACGAGAACGCGGCCGGCTTGCCGGCCAGCACGTCGTCGACCGTCGCCGCGCTGCGCGCGAGCAGCTTCGCCATCGCGGGCAGCTTCACCTGGCCCGTGAGGAGCGGCTGGCCGAGCGTGGTGGACAGCGTGGTGGCGAGGCCGGTGAGGCTCGGGTTCTTCGCGAGTTCGTTGACGAGCGGGCGCGCACTCGCGAGCTGCGCGGTCGTATCCGAGACGTCCTGCGACGACAGGAACAGCAGCCCGTTGTGCTCGAAGAACGGGCCGCCGCCCGGTTCGGCGACCGGGCCGATGCGCCCGGCGTCGGCATCCTTCTGCAGCGCTTCGGTCAGCGCATGCGCGGCGGCCGTCGCGAATTCGGGCGCGGGCGCCTCGACGACCGCGAGGATCGTGCCGTTGCGTTGCGGGAACGCCTTGTCGACCGCCTGGCCGAGCGCGGCCCATTGCGGTTCCGCATCGACGAGCTTGCTGATGTCGGTGTTGATCTTGAAATGCTGCGCGACGTAGACGCCGCTGCAGGCGGCGATCACGAGCGACAGGACGACGACCCAGACGGGGCGGCGCACCGACCACGCAACGAGTCGGACGATGAGAGATGTCACCATGTGGCGGTGGGGAGCGGCTGGCTAGGGCAAAGTAGCCAAGTATACCGGCGCAGCGCGGCGACGGTCGTGACGTTGCGGAGAATCGGGGCGGGAAGGATATTTGCTCCCGGCGTGGCAATCGGATCGCGCGGCCGGATCATTTGTATGCAGATATTTACATAATCGCCGCGGCGATGCGTCGACGCGCCGCCAAGCGCCTGTGACAAACGACGCTGAAAGGTAACAGTCGGTCACCGCGCGGCAACGCGGCGGCAGGCCCGGTATACTTTGCTCCACCGGCCGATGCAAAGAGCCGGCCGTTTTTTCCCATCGAGTGCGAAATTCGTATGAAACGTCATCTGTTTGCTTTCGTCGCGGCGGCCGCCGTGTCGGTTTCCGCTTTCGCGCAGAGCGCGCCGGTCGATATCGTCCGCACGGCGGTCGAGGGCACCGTCAATGCGATGAAGGCCGATCCGGCCGCGCGCGGCGGTGACATGGCGAAGATCACGCAGGTCGTCGAGCAGCGCTTCCTGCCCGTGACCAACTTCGAGCGCACGACCCGCATCGCGGTCGGCGACGCGTGGAAGCAGGCCACGCCGCAACAGCAGCAGGAGTTGTACAAGCAGTTCCGGTTGCTGATGACGCGCACCTACGCCGCGTCGCTCGCGCAGCTCGGCAACCAGGACGCGAAGTTCTCGTTCAAGGCCGGCGGCGCGTCGGGCGCCGATGCGCTCGTGCAGTCGACGGTCACGACGCCGGGCGACAGCCAGTCGGTCGGCTATCGTCTCGGCAAGGTCGGCAACGACTGGAAGATCTACGACATCGACATGTCGGGCGCGTGGCTGATCCAGGTCTACCAGGGCCAGTTCAAGAGCCAGCTCGCGGCGGGCGGGATCGACGGGCTGATCGCGTATCTGCAGAAGCACAATTCGCGGACGAACTGACGGCTGTTGCGCGTTGTTCGGATGCAAGGAAGGCGCCTTCTGAACTGCACCCCAAAAGTTGGACCCCCCGTCCAACCTTTGGGGTGTTTTACATGACGAAGTACAACGAGCAGTTCAGACAGGGCATCGTTGACGAGTATCTGGCCGGCGGAATTGGCATCAAGTCGCTGGCTGCCCGGCACGGCGTGGGACGTACGGTGATCCGGCGCTGGGTCACAAGCTACCCGGAGCATGGCAGTGCGGGAT